>NZ_CAWUDM010000003.1:0-115231 GCF_963920855.1 Nostoc sp. CCY0012
CAGGCTCTATCCCTTATTAAACAAGCTGTTTAGCCTTCTTGTCACCCGTTAAGGTAAGTCCTATATTCATAAATATCGCTCAATTTAGCAATTGTAAAGAAAAGTTACAAAAAACGTAATATAGAATGGACAAGGGTTTTCGGCTGATATTCCGTTTTCCCCGAACTCAGGTTAAATACCCTTTTTTTCAATGATAATAATGAGGCATCTGCTCAATCCCCCCAAAAACAATCCTACATCATCAAGAAGCTAGCAACTCTGGCTGAGACATTAAGCTCTGGAGAGTCTGACGCATTTCGTTAATAGTCTGGAGTTGATAATCACCAGTTTCTTGAACTTGGGCCACAGACTCAGCAATTGCTTGTAGCTTATGACGTAAACCATCCAAAGCATCTTGAATAGGTTGTAATGTCTCTTGATAAAGATTGACTCGACCCCAACATTCAGCCGTCGCTGTTTTCAAGGATAGCAAGTTGGCTTCCATCTCTTTGATTTCTTGTTGCTTTTCTTGTTGGTCTTGGGTTTGAGTGTCAATCATGCTTTGATCCATCTCCATAGCAGCACGTATTTGCTCAATTTCATGTTCCAATTTTTGTAATTCTTGTGACTGTTGTTGTCGCAGGGTTTCTATTTGCAAGAGAATTGGCCCAAAATCAATTTGGTTTTCTTCTTCTGTATTGGCAACAGTCTGTCCTTGCCGACGTAACAGGATATTTTGATGTTGCTTAATTAACTTCTCTCGATGTAGCAAATTGCGCCGTTGCCCTACCAAAGTTTCATTTAACATTTGGTAAAGGTCTTTTTCGTCCGCTAGTTCCATGGCCAAATTAATTTGGTCTTGGTCTGGTGCTGACTTAATTTTATTTTGTAATTCTTCTATAGTTTCTTGCTTATATTTCAGTTCTTGTTCCTGGTCATGGACAAAGCTAGAATCTATTTCCAACTTATTTTTAAAATCTTGTACTATCTGTTGTAGTTCTTCTAGAGGCATTTTTTCTAAAGCTTCTACATCAACTTTTTGGCTCAGAACCACACCACCAGAAGTTGCGGCCAAAGTGTGCATTTGTTGATGTAATTCTTCATGATTTTGCAACTGCTCTTTAATGCTTTGAGCATAATCTTGTTTGCTGCTTAGAGTTGCGATATTTATCTTTAATTGGGATATTTGCTGTTCTAAAGAATTTTGTGTTTCTTGCCAAGTGTGTTGGCGATCGCCTAAAGTTTGCGATAGGCGCTCAATTTCTTCTTGTTGTTGAGTTGCTGTAGTTTTTTGCTGCTCCAGTTTTTCCCAGTGTGGGGTGAGAGTAGCTTGCTGGGTTTCCACTAATTCAAAGGCCAGATTCAGGTGTTCTCGGACGATTTCTGTCGGTGCAACTTTATCGGATAAGCGCTCAAGTAACTCGCTCATCACCCGACTTTGCTCCTCATCCAACACCGTTCCTTGTTGGCAATCTGCTTGATGCTCTTCTAGGCGGCGTTGTTCACCGCGCAAATGTTCCCAAGCTCCTTCTAACTCCTGACGATTACGCTCAATTTCTGCTTGCAACTGTTCAATCTGCTCATGGGATGTCTCAACTTCCTGTTTTTGTGATTCCAGACGTTGAAACTCTTCCTCCATTTGTTGCAACTGTTCTAAGCGCACTTCCATGTCCATTTCCCGGCGATTCATCTCTTGCGCCTGAAATGTCAGTGACTCCTTCCACTGATCAATCTCGTCTTCTTTCAGCTTAAATTTTTCCAACTGACGGGAGAAATTTTGCAAAATATTCACTAATGGGCGGCCTGCTTCCTGAATCCGCTGCACTTGACGATTCGGATTCAGTTCCACCAATACTAGTGCGCCATCATTTAGTTTACTGGCGTCTTCCGCCGCTATTACTTCTTCCGACACAGTACTCCAATTCTGGTCGGTTCGCTGACAAGCTAGCAGTTTCAGTTCAGTTTTAGCACCACCACTGAGTAAGCCGCCTTTCTGCTTTTGTACTTCTGCTAAATACAGCACACCGTTCGTCCTCTTGTGTACTTGATGTTCGTGTTTGGGGATATACCTTAGATAATTCTGTTAACTGCGCTTATTTCATCTAATTTGAGAAAAACAAGACAGACAAAACTATTTATAAACGTGGGATAACCGTCTTGATATTTATAGATAACGATTTGGCTACGCTTTTATATTTTGTACTGATAGCAGTGACGATGACTTCGGTGTTATCACTAGCTTTAGCTAAAATCATTACGAAAATTTACAGTTTGTTGCTAAATATATCTCCTGTTCGAGACTGGTTATAAAGGAAATAATACTTTGAGTACTTGTACCTGATTGGTCTGCTAAAAACAGAATAAAACTAATGAGCAAAATTAACAGAGAATGTAAACGGAACTACAAGGAGAGCCTTCAAGCTAAATGCAGGGAAATTTAAATGAAATTGATATTCGCAGTATCCTGCAATTGATTGAGTTAGGACAGCGAACTGGGCAACTTTTAGTAGAAGTCGGACTCAATAGTGACAGGCCAACAAACCACGAGACATCTAAATATCAGCATTCCTGGAATTATCCCAAACAATTTTGGTTCGTCTTCTTTCTCAACGGTCAAATTATTTACTGCCAACAAGGTGAAAGTAATTTGTCGCGCATTGATGATTACTTACGTTATTACCGTATTGAGTCCAAGCTTGATGAAAAACAACTTGCCTCTCTAGGTTGTCAGAACGCACCAGAGTATGGCTATCTCTGGGCCCTCTTAGAGCGAAATATCATCAAGCCTCAGGTAGCTCATAGTATCATCCACAACTTGGTCTGTGAAACGCTTTTTGATTTGCTGAGTTTACACCAAGGTAGTTTTATTTTCCGACAAGGTACAACGCTGACTCCGCAATTAACTAGCTTGGCAATTGCCCCTTTAATATACAAAATTACACAGCAAATCCAGGAATGGAAACAGCTTTATCCGCATATTCAGTCATCTGAACAATTGCCGATGCTCGCTGATATAGTTCAATTAAAATCTTCACTTCCCGCAGCCACTATTAACAAGCTACAGCATTGGGCAGATGGTAAAACTTCCCTGCGTCAACTAGCGCGTCATCTCAACCGAGATATTTTGACAGTTGCTAAGGCTATATATCCATATGTTCAACAAGGTTGGTTGCAGCTAGTATATTCAGATACTAGTAATACACCCACCTGTACACAAGATATAGAAGTGGATGGAAAGCATGGGGTGCGAGTAGTATGTATTGACGATACCAAAACTATCTGTGAGACTGTAGAGTCAATCTTACAGCCCAAAGGATATCAAGCGATCGCTTTGACTAATCCCTTAGAAGCAATTAGTCTGATTTTTCAACTCCAGCCAGATTTAATCTTGTGTGACATTGCCATGCCGGAATTGGATGGTTACGAAATTTGTGCCATGTTGCGGCATTCCACCGCATTTCAAAATATACCGATTATCATGCTAACTGGTAAAGATCAATTTATTGATCGAGTCAGGGCAAGAATGGTTGGAGCTACTGATTACTTAACAAAGCCTTTTGGCGATACTGAGTTACTGATGCTCTTAGAGAAATATATGAACCCACAGTCTTGTCTAGGAACACAAATCAAATACGAGACTTGTTGATTCCCTAAAAGTCGAGTAAAAGGTGTTATCACAGAACCAGCTAATTCAAGTGCCGGGTTATTATCTAGTACATTAGTGAAACAATAAAATTAATTTATACACTAACTATTTGCGGGGGATCAGGGAATGTTCCAAAACGGAACGTCTACATCAGGAGGTAGATAGGCATTTATGAGTACAGTTCTGATTGTGGAAGACAGTATCGCACAACGGGAGATGATTACAGACCTCCTGAAAGCCAGTGGTTTAATGGTCACTCACGCCAGTGACGGCGTAGAAGCATTGGAGGCAATTCAAACTACCCCTCCCGATTTAGTGGTATTAGATATTGTCATGCCTCGGATGAACGGCTACGAAGTATGTCGGCGGTTAAAGTCCGACCCCAAAACCCAAAACGTCCCTGTGGTCATGTGTTCTTCTAAAGGTGAAGAATTCGACCGTTACTGGGGGATGAAGCAAGGTGCGGATGCGTACATAGCCAAACCATTTCAACCAACCGAGTTGGTGGGAACAGTCAAACAACTGCTGCGAGGATAAGGATGAAAATAATATGGTCAGTAAACCGGACTTTTTAAGTGGTGGTGGTCAAGATAACTTTCGTCCTGAATTACAAGTAGAAAGTCCCGAAGGTGAATTACATTTGCGGTTTTACATTCCTTCGCAACAGGAGTTTGCCTTACCAGCAACTGGGATTCGCGAGGTTATGGAACTAAGTCCTGATAGAATCACCCCGATTCCTAATGCTTCTCCTTTACTTTTGGGTACTCTAAATTTACGAGGTCGAGTAATTTGGGTGGCAGACTTGGGTCAATTTCTGGGCGAAGCAACTGCTTTAAATACGGACAAAGCAGAAATTTCGGTGATTGCCATTGAAGAGCAAGACACCATAGTGGGTTTAGCCGTAGACGAAATCGGTGGTATGGACTGGCTGGATGTACAGCATTTGATGCCACCAACTAATCTACCAGATACGATGGCTCCCTTTTTGCGTGGAGAGTGGTTATTAAGTGCTAAAAATAATCAGTGTTTAAGACTGCTCGATCAAACGGCAATTTTGCGGAGTGCAAGGTGGGCAGGATGAAATTGGGAGGGAGCAAATGGCAGCAAGTATAAATGAATATCTAGAAACTTATAAGCAGGCTTGTACAGCTTATGCACAACAAAACTATGAAGTTGCCGCCACTTTAGTCGATGAAGTGGTACAAAATGTACCGGATGACCCCAATTGCCATTTGTTACGGGGTCACATCTATTATGTTTTGCAGCAATATGATGTTGCCCAGCAAGAGTACCAAAAAGTTTTGCAGTTGTCTGATGATGTAGAAATTATTAGTTTTGCTAATAATGGGTTGGAAAACATCAATCAAGACCAACAGCCACTAGAGCCAGATCTGGGGACTGAAGAAAATCATCAGCCAGAGCCAATAAATTTTGCCAGCGTATCTGATGATCTGGAAACTGGTACCTCAGACTTAGAAGATTTGGGGCAGTTTACTAATTTAGATAGTAATAACTTTGATTTCAGTTCCTTAGAAGATTCTCAATACAGTAACGCCGTAGAAGAGCCATCTTTAAGCAATCCCTTTGATGTATTGGCAGAAAGTGATGCCTTGAATCAAATACCAGATGCCACAACACCTTTTAGTGAAGATCCTTTTGCGATCAATTCCCATCCAACCGAGTCAGAATTGAGTGCTGACAAGGGTAATGAACAAGTTGAATTAGAATTACCCATGTTTTGGCAGGAAGACGGACTAGAAAGTAGTCGTGATTTATCAGATACAGACAATTTGCTAAAAGACAATAATAATGTTGATACACCTTTTGCCGAAGTTAATTTTCCTACAGAAAGTAATTTAGAAACTATCCCTGAGCGTTTGGATGATCAAAGGCAACAAACGCCAAATATAGATACTTTTCCAGTAATAGCAAATATTCAGGAAGATGAAACATTATTTCTGGATAAAGACCATTTTAAAAATGGTGCAGCAGAAACCGATAACTTGAAAAATAATCCTCAAGATAATTTACTGCAATCTGATCCAAGTAATTGGTTAGAGAAAATAGAAGTTGTTGAAAACCTTTCTGAAGCATCTTCATATTTAAATGGCAATTCCTCCCGTGACTATCAGCAGATACAAACTGATGCAGCGGCAGATACCGATAGCTTGGATAGTGATGAAGGTTTTGATTTTGAAGCCTTTGAATCGGCCTTTGGCTCGGATGGCACCACGGCTGATGAAGAGACAAACAGCATTCAAAGTAAAGGTAATTCTCAGAGTAATATCGAGTTTTTAGATGATTTTGACGAATTCGATGATTTAGGAAATATTCCTGGGTTTGAGCTAACAGACGCCGATTCTAGCTTTGGTGATGTGACAATGCTTTCTGGCTCATTAGAAACTAGTGGCATTTCACAGCATAAAGTTGAAGAGTCTAACCCCAATAATGGTACTAATGACCGCGATGATGAACTGTTTTCCATTACAGGTTCCCATACTGGCACCCAAGATGCAGTTCCCATTTTTACCCAAACTGATGCGTCGAAGCTAGAACCCAACGTCAGCGTCGAGCAAGGCTGGTTAGCACCTTTAGAAAATGCTCCTCTGGATATGAAGCCCTGGTTTGTCGCTGGCACTGTGGGTGTTTTTTCAGCTTTAGTAGTAGCAACAGTCAGCTTTGCAACTACCAGCTTTTCTCCACCAGAACAACGGGAATCATTACGGAACACGGGTTGGTCGATGTCACTAGCAGCGGGTTTTGCTAGCTTTGGTACCGCAGCCTTTATGGGCAGTCTGACACTCAAACAAATTCGTCGCACCACCAAGGATTTGCAGGCTCAGTTTGATGCCGTTCGCCAAGGTAATCTGAATGTGCAAGCCACGGTGTATTCCGAAGATGAATTGGGGCGGTTGGCCACAGGCTTTAATGAAATGGCGAGGGTGATTTTTACAACTACCCATGAAGCCCAACGTAAAGCCGATGAACAAGAAGAAGCCAAAGAAAACCTGCAACGCCAAGTAATTCGCCTATTGGACGATGTGGAAGGTGCTGCTAGGGGAGATTTGACAGTCCAAGCCGAGGTGACAGCAGACGTACTAGGAGCTGTGGCCGATGCCTTTAACTTGACCATTCAAAACCTGCGGGATATCGTTCAACAAGTAAAAGTAGCCGCCAAGGAGGTAACAAAAGGTGCAACCAACTCCGAAACATTCGCTAGAGCTTTATCTAGTGATGCCCTCCGCCAAGCGGAAGAGTTAGGAGTAACTTTAAATTCCGTACAGGTGATGACCGACTCAATTCAACGGGTAGCAGAAGCCGCCAGAGAAGCCGAAACTGTGGCCCGTGATGCCAGTGCCATCGCTCTCAAAGGCGGGGAAGCAGTGGAAAACACTGTGGCAGGGATTTTAGAAATTCGGGAAACTGTAGCGGAAACTACCCGTAAGGTAAAACGCCTAGCGGAATCTTCCCAAGAAATTTCTAAGATTGTCGCCTTGATTTCTCAGATTGCCTCCCGCACCAACTTGTTAGCACTCAATGCCAGTATTGAAGCTGCAAGAGCAGGAGAAGCCGGACGTGGGTTTGCCATTGTAGCGGATGAAGTGCGCCAGTTAGCAGATAAATCTGCCAAATCCTTAAAGGAGATTGAACAGATTGTGATGCAAATCCAAAGCGAAACAGGCTCAGTAATGACCGCAATGGAAGAAGGCACCCAACAGGTAATTAAAGGCACAAAACTGGCAGAAGAGGCCAAGCGATCGCTCGAAAATATTATTCAAGTAGCGAATCGCATCGACACTCTCGTAGGTTCAATTACCAGCGACACAGTAGAACAGACGGAAACCTCCCGTGCTGTAGCTCACGTAATGCAATCAGTGGAACTCACAGCCCAAGAAACCTCTCAGGAAGCTCAACGAGTTTCCGGTGCCCTACAACTGTTAGTAGGTGTTTCCCGCGACTTGATTTCCTCCGTTGAGCGTTTCCGCGTGGAAACCCTTGAATCTAGGTAATTAATTAGTCATTAGTCATTAGTCATTAGTCATTGGTAAATGGCTGTTGACTACTCATAACTTAGAACCCAGGACTGAGAACTTTTATTATGCTGCCGGAACAACAACAGCGGATTTTAGGTTACTTCATTGAAGAAGCCAGAGACCATCTGAATACGATTGAGCAAGGGTTATTAAATCTCCAAGACACCTTAAACGACCCGGAAATGGTCAACGAAGTTTTCCGGGCGGCTCACTCGATCAAAGGGGGAGCAGCCATGCTGGGATTAAGTAGTATCCAGCACACCTCCCACCGCTTGGAAGATTCTTTCAAAGTTCTCAAAGAGCATCCGGTTCAGGTTGACCAAAAGTTAGAATCTTTATTCCTCGGTGTTTCTGATACCCTCAAGGTACTATTGGAGCATTTAAGTGGACCCTTTGGTCTATCTGAAGAGGCTGCTAACACTCTGATGTCAGAAACTGAGCCAGTTTTTAAATGGCTGAATGAGCATTTAGAACTGTTGGTACAACAGGGAAATAATGGAGTAGCCAGCGATGCTAGGACAACAGAACTTAACCCTGGTGATAGCGTCAACACGCTCACCGAACTGTTCCTGCGGCGAGACATTCCCCACCTGGAAGAAGATAGCGAACAGACATCAACAGCAGCAAATTTTTCTGGAACATCTCAGGAAGAACATTCGCATGATCATTGGGAAGAATTTCAAACCCAAGTGCTACAAGCATTACGGGAAATGTTGCAACTGTTCAAACAAAAGACAACACCCGAATCTCGGTCTAATCTTCAGCAATGTTGTCAGCAGTTAGTCAGACTAGGCCAGACATGGAATTTGCCTCATTGGTGTAGTTTATGTCGAGCAGCCGCCAATGCGATCGCTAATACCGAAAATACCTATCTCACCTTAGCTAAAATCGTCATTACTGAAATCAAACAAGCCCAAGAATTAGTTCTCCAAGGTAGAGAAGCAGAAATTGTTACTAGTCAGCAATTATCAACACTTTTAGACTTGCAAGAACTGGAGTTGTTGCCAGATGAAGATTTATTTGATGCCCAACCTGTCGCAGTGACAGAACCGACATTAGATGAAGTATATTCTGGGACTACAGATAATGTTGCCAGTGAATTACCTACGATTTTACAGCCAACAGATAGCGTTAATAGCCTAACTGAAATATCAGAGCTATGGTTAGGTCAGGGTATTCCAGCAGTAACAGAAAACACTGAAACTACTGATTTATTTTTTGGTGATAACGAAGACATTAATATTACCAATATAAATATTGATCAAAACGGGCCAGAAGTAGGATTAGCTGAATTAAATACCCTGGCCGATTTATTTGAAGGTAAAACTCCAGAACTAGATGAAACTTGGCAACAAGAGGAAATTTTAGATATTACCTCTACCAGTGAATCGGGAGTAGATATTAATGACAATGATATTGAAGATGTCGATAACGATTTAGCTGATTTTCTTTCCTTTGATGAAAATAACAGCAATGAAGAACTGCAAATCAGCTTAACTACAACAGAAGATTTAAACTTATTATTTGGCAACAACTTCTTAGAAAAAGAGCATCCATACCTGCACAATTCCCCAAATTCTCCGGCTTCTAGAGAATCAGAACAGTCGCCACAGGAGATGCCAGGAAAGGAATTGGTCGGCAATTTATTAGCATTAGCACTGGATGAAAATGAATTACTGCTTACAGGTGAAGTAAATCAGCAATCAGCAGCACCAGCTAAACCGGAAGAAAATTCTGAAGATTTATTCTTAGAAATAGAACATAGCAATCTTGCTGACGAAATTTCTTTGAATGATTATACAGACGAAAACCCTAATATAATTCAATCAGATATATTAAGTTTAGATGGTTTGTTTGATGATGTATTAGAAAATAGCAAACTGTCTATTGATGAGTCAGAAATCAGTGATTTATTTGATGAACCACCTGCAATAGCACCAGAAATTTCTCACACTGACGATGATTTAAATGACTTCTGGAATCAGGGAATTGAAACACAACAACCAGAAATAGATGATCCTTTATTTGAACAGGATGTGGCAAAAGCCTTAGAAGAAAGTTTATTTGCAGCTGCGGCTTCTGGTGAAATTTTTGGTAACCCTGATCCTCAAGAGTCTATTCCTTCACCTCTAATCAGTTTTGATGCTGAAGAAGATGATCTCACTTCCCATCAACAAGATGAGATATTTTCATTGGATGCTGGTAATGGAGATGATTTATTTGCAGATTTAACAGCATTCAATTCAATATCAGATGCAGTTGATGATGATGACTTGTCTTTACAAGAAATTGCCGGCTTTTCTCAAACACCAGAAGCGCTAGATTCAATCCCAGAATTTACTAACCAGCCAGTAGAGACATCTGGGGTAGATTCTCCCGATAGCTTTGGGGATTTAGAAATTGATTTATTCGATAGTCTCGATGAAAATGAAGCTGATAATTCACAACTATCATTGTCAGAGATAGCTCCTCCAGATCATTCAACTTATATTCAATTAGATATTGCTGATAATCTTATAGAAGATGAAAGATTATTTACATCAGAAATAAATTCAAATATCAGGTTACCAGAAAATTTAAACTTACAACAATTACAACCTGAAATAGAGTTGTTAGATATTAATGTTGATTCTCATTCTATAAATGAAGTTGACGTTACAAATATAATAGTAGATAAGGTAGATGAGATAGTAGTTGCTGAAGATGATTTATTCGCCACAGCAACTGAAGATTTAGCAGTCAATGATTCGGTTGAAGAAGAAACAGAGATAACGTCAGCAGATACTGAAGATGAAGATTTATTCGCCATAGCAACTGAAGAATTAACAGAAAATGAGTTGTTTGAGGAAGAGATAGATATAACGTCAGCAGTTACTGAAGATGAAGAGTTATTCGCCACAGCAACTGAAGAATTAACAGAAAATGAGTTGTTTGAGGAAGAGATAAATATAACGTCAGCAGTTACTGAAGATGATGAAGAGTTATTCGCCATAGTAACTGAAGAATTAACAGAAAATGAGTTGTTTGAGGAAGAGATAGATATAACGTCAGCAGTTACTGAAGATGATGAAGATTTATTCGCCCCAGCAACTGAAGAGTTAGTAGTTAATGATTCGGTTGAAAAAGAGACAGAAATAGCGTTAGTAATTACTGAAGATGATGAAGATTTATTCGCCACAAAAACTGAAGAGTTAATAGAAAATGCAGGAAATTTATCAGAAGAACTGTTGAACATAGTTCAAATATCTGACAATGAAAATACTACCTATGTTTTTCCTGAATCAGAGACGGCAACAGTTTATCAAGAAGAAGCTAGCCCACACAGTAATACTGATACTTATATCCAAGATGAATTTGCTGAGTTAGAAGCATTACTAGAAGCTGAAGGAGATGTAAATTCTCATGCTAGTTCCATGCTGGAAGAAGATTTTGCAGCACTAGAAGCTTTACTGAGTGCAGATAATCATGAAGAAGCAACAACATCTACTAGCCAGCAATCCTACACCCCACAAATTCGACCAACTACCAACCAAAGTGCCAGCAACACAATTTCATCAGCAGATATCAATGATGAATTTAGTGATTTAGAGAAACTGTTGGCAGAAGCAGATCACACCATATCCCACTCATCAGCAAGCAAACCACATACAACTAAGATTCCCCGTTCCTCTACTCGTCGTACTGCCAGATTTGAAGAGACAATGAAGGTGCCAGTTAAGCAACTGGATGATATGAGTAATTTAGTTGGGGAATTAGTTGTAAATCGCAACACCTTAGAACAAGATCACGAACGACTGCGCCAATCGCTAGATAACTTGCTAATTCAGGTGCAACATCTTTCAGATGTAGGCGCAAGGATGCAAGAATTATATGAGCGATCGCTCTTAGAAGCCTCTCTTCTCGCCAGTCGCAAAACTCAAGCAACTAAAACCACACCAGAAATTAACTTTGATGCTGATCAATCGAATGCTGACACAGACAGAGGTTTTAGCGAGTTAGAAATGGATCGGTTTACCCCTTTCCATACCCTGTCCCAAGAAATGATTGAATTTATTGTCAGGGTGCGTGAGTCAGCGAGTGACATTGATTTTGTGACTGAAGAAACCGAAAGAGTAGCGCGTCAGTTCCGCCAAGTGACTACTCAGTTACAAGAGGGATTAACACGCGCCAGAATGGTGCCTTTTTCTCAAGCAATCGATCGCTTGCGTCGAGGAGTGCGCGACAATGCCATCAAGTACGGTAAACAAGTAGAGTTGGTAATTGAAGGTGGAGATACCTTAATTGACAAGATGATTTTAGATCATCTCACCGATCCATTAACTCATATGTTGAATAATGCGATCGCCCACGGCATCGAAACCCCAGAAATCAGACAAGCAGCAGGTAAACAACCCGAAGGTTACATTACCATCCGCGCCTTCCACCAAGGTAACCAAACAGTGATTTCCGTGGGAGATGACGGCGCAGGTATCGATCCAGAACGGGTCAAAGTTAAAGCAACTCAAATAGGCATGATTACAGCAGCCCAGGCTAAATCCATTTCGCGCATGGAAGTCTATGACCTGCTATTCCAACCTGGTTTTAGTATCAAAGACCAAGCCGATGAAATTTCTGGTCGCGGTGTCGGGATGGATGTCGTGCGGTCGGAAATTAGTGAAATTCGCGGCATAGTCAATACAGATTCCACCATCGGCAAGGGTACGACCTTTACCATTAGGCTGCCATTGACCTTGAGTATTTGTAAAGCACTTTGCTGTGTTTCTGATAAAGCGCGAATTGCCTTCCCGATGGACGGTGTGGAAGATACCTTAGATATACCACTCAAAAGTATCCAGCATAATGCCGATGGGCAATCTTATATTTCCTGGCGCGATACAGTACTGCCTTTTAGACCGTTGAAAGAACTTTTAACCTTTAATCGTCAGTTGAGTCGCGGTAATGTTTATGGTGGCAACCGAGATGATGATATGGTTTCAGTTGTAGTGGTGCGATCGGGAAATACCTTAATTGCTTTACAAATTGACTTGGTACTCAGTGAACAAGAAATAGTAATTAAGCAATTTGAAAGTCCCGCACCCAAACCCATTGGTGTTGCTGGTGCTACAGTTCTAGGTGATGGGCGCGTTATGCCGATTGCTGATGTCTTGGAGATCATCGATATCTTCCAAGGACGGATTTCTAAACACGGTACTGGTACTTCTTGGCAACAACATGATGATTTCAATACGCCAGAAATTCTTGTGGAGAAAATTGATCCGACAGTGTTGATTGTCGATGACTCCATTACTGTGAGAGAGTTACTGTCACTGACATTTAACAAAGCTGGTTATCGCGTTGAACAGGCGCGTGATGGGCAAGAAGCTTGGGATAAACTGCGTTCTGGTCTACCTTGCGATATCGTATTTTGCGACATTGAGATGCCCCGTTGCGACGGACTGGAATTGCTTTCTCGCATCCAGAAAGACTCTAACCTCAACCACCTACCCATCGCTATGCTCACCTCACGGGGTGCCGACAAACATAGACAAATGGCAATTCAACTCGGTGCTAGTGGTTACTTTACCAAGCCATATTTAGAAGAAGCTTTACTGGAAGCCGCCGTGCGGATGTTGAAAGGAGAGAAACTAGTAAATGCTTGATAATTTGGTAATAGAAGCAAAATTAACCTTGTCTTGTGATGAGCGATCAAAATATCATTACCATTGAAACTTTTGTTTGACTAAAACTCTGGACTACACAGAAAACAATATTTTTGTAGGATGTAAAAAGGTATTTGTAACCGAATCCTCAGCTAGCGTGTATTACAACATATAAATACAACATACACAATAACTGTTTTGTGTAAATTTACTTAGGTTATTTTTTGAGCATTATGTCCTACCCACTTACCCGCAAAAGTGATCAAGTTGATAACTACCACGGTACTTTAGTTACAGATCCTTACCGTTGGTTAGAAAACCCAGACTCAGAAGAAACTAGAAGTTGGATTGAGGCACAAAATAAAGTTACTTTTGATTACTTAAACGAAATTTCTGTTAGAAAACAAATTAAGCAACGCTTAACTAAACTGTGGGATTATGAAAAATATGGCATCCCATTTAAAGAAGGTAATAACTACTTTTATTTCAAAAATGATGGACTGCAAAATCAAAGCGTTCTGTACACCTTAAAAACTCTTGATGCTGAACCAAGATTATTACTTGACCCTAATAAACTTTCAGATGATGGTACTATTGCCCTTTCAGGATTAGCCATTAGTGATAATGGTAAACTGTTAGCATACGGATTATCTACCTCTGGTTCTGACTGGCAAGAGTGGAAGGTTCGTGATGTAGAAACTGGGGAAGACCTACAAGATCATCTCAAATGGATTAAATTTTCCGGTGCATCTTGGACACATGATAATCAAGGTTTTTTCTATAGTCGTTATGATGAACCAAATGAAAAAACCAAATTAGAAGATGTCAATTATTATCAAAAACTCTACTATCATCAATTAGGTAATCCCCAATCGGAAGATATATTAATTTACCATCGTCATGACCAAAAAGAATGGGGTTTTAGTGGCGATGTTACTGAAGATGGAAGTTATCTGATTATTTCTGTTTGGCTGGGAACTGATGCTAAAAACTTAGTTTTCTACAAAGATTTAACTAATCCTCATGCCAAAGTCATAGAACTAATTAATCAGTTTGAAGCTAATTATAGTTTTATTGACCATGATGATAGTGTTTTTTATTTTCGTACAGATTTAAATGCTCCACGCGGCAAATTAATTGCCATTGATACTAAAAACCCTGCTCAAGCAAATTGGCAAGAAATTATTCCGCAATCTACATCAACTTTAGAAAGTGCCAACATCCTCAATAATCAATTTGTCGTTGATTATCTCCAAGATGCTCATAGTCAAATTAAAATTTTTGACCTCAATGGGGCATTAATTCGTGAAGTAGAATTACCCGGACTCGGTTCAGCCGGTGGCTTTGGTGGTAAACGTGATGATATTGAAACTTTTTATAGTTTTACGAGTTTCACAATCCCAGGTACTATTTATCGCTACAACATGGTAACGGGTAAAAGTGAACTTTTTCGCCAGCCACAGGTAGATTTTAATCCTGATGATTATGAGACAAAACAAGTTTTTTACGGTAGTAAAGATGGTACTCAAGTGCCGATGTTTATTACTCACAAAAAAGGTATTGAATTAGATGGAAATAATCCCACCTATCTCTATGCTTATGGTGGTTTTAATGCTTCAATGACTCCTGGCTTTTCTGTGAGTATGTTGGTATGGATGGAGATGGGAGGTGTCTATGCTATGCCGAATATCCGCGGTGGTGGGGAGTATGGCGAAGAATGGCATCAAGGAGGAATGAAGGAGAAAAAACAAAATGTCTTTGATGACTTTATTGCAGCGGCTGAGTGGTTAATTACTAACAAGTATACCCAACCCAAAAAGTTAGCGATCGCAGGTGGTAGTAACGGTGGTTTATTGGTAGGTGCTTGTATGACTCAGCGTCCTGATTTATTCGGTGCAGCTTTACCCGCCGTGGGTGTGATGGATATGTTGCGATTCCATAAATTTACTATTGGCTGGGCTTGGGTTCCCGAATATGGTTCGGCGGATAACCCAGAGGAGTTTCAGACACTTTATGCTTATTCACCATTGCATAACCTCAAACCAGAGACAGCTTACCCTGCAACTTTAATTACCACAGCCGATCATGACGATCGCGTGGTTCCGGCTCATAGTTTCAAATTTGCTGCGGCTTTGCAAGCTAATCACGTTGGTGATGCACCAGTGCTAATTAGAATTGAGACTAAAGCGGGACATGGTGCGGGTAAACCTACTGCGAAAATTATTGAAGAAGCAGCAGATAAGTGGGCCTTTTTAGTAAGTACTCTGAATATTACGAGTTAAGTACTCTGCGCCGTCAATAAAGCCACCCTTCTCACTTCCAAGACAGCGAATTGGAGTTCTGGGGTACTTTACACTTTTTCTGTAGCACCTAACATATTTAAAAGTTTATCCACATTATCTATATCCCCAACAATACGCCGAATTGGTTGTGGCGAAACTTTAACCAGGGTGGGAGTTGCAGAAACTTGATCAATCTCTGCTTGTTCAGGATTAGTTAAAACATCGATCACTTTCATTGTGTAAGGATACCCCAGCGATCGCTCCAACAGTTCATGCAAATTCTGGAGGATACGTTCTGTATTGATACTATGTCCAGCCACAAACAGACGTAAAACATAACATTGTGCTGGTAACTGTGGCTTTTGAGCAGCAATAACTGGCGGATGATACTTGGGTTTGGGTTGGGAACAGTCCAAATCTATGATTAAATCATGGTCTTCCCACAGTTGGGGAAATGAAGCGCGATAAGTAGTTAATACCATGCGATCGCACAAACCTTCTTGCCAAGGTGCTGTTTGCCAAACTAGCTCACCAGTGCCAAAAATAGCATTAAGTACAGCCTGATGTCGCATGACGGCTGGATAAGCTTCTGCGAAGGTTCGTACCTGGTGGGTATGGGGATCTAACCAGTGATCAATTGTGGCAGTATAACAAGGCACTAAAAAATGCGGCGGTTCTGGTAAGTCTAAAATTTCCTGCAAAGCCGCACACAAATGCAAATGCCATCGACCCTGTTTATTCGGGTCGATGCAATAAATTAAATCTCCTCCCGGTGTAAAAAGGGCAATACCTTTGAACAACTGGGGTTTAGATAGTTTATCTGTGATCAAGGAGTTACAAGGGTTAGGGAACTCAAAGGTAAAAAATTTTTACCTTTTATCTTTTACTGTAACTAAACTCGTCCTCGGAGAAACTGCGCCATTTCGTTAGGAGTTGGTGACATTTCTAAAGCCGTTTCTTCTGTGATGCGGCCTTCTTGGTAGAGGTTGAGCAAAGACTGATTCATGGTAATCATACCGTCAAAACTGGCTTGCTTCATCAACTCACCAATTTCATCATATTTACCGTCTTTGACCCATTCTTTAATGGCTTCGGTATTAATCAAGATATCGTGGAATGCTGCCCGCTTGCCATCGGTAGTGCGGCACAAACCTTGAGCAATTACTGCCACTAAAGATTCAGCCAGTGCTACCCGCATTGCATCCTGTTCCTCACCTGAGTAAAGATTGAGAATCCGTTCAATGGTTTTCACAGCACTATTGGTGTGTAGAGTTCCCATAACTAAGTGACCAGTTTGCGCCGCTTTCAGGGCAGTATTGACGGTTTCTTTATCCCGCATTTCCCCCACCAGAATCAAATCTGGATCTTCGCGCAAAGCTGCTTTTAAAGCGTTGTCAAATTTTTGGGTGTGCATCCCCACTTCCCTTTGTTTTACCAAGGACTTACGGCTTTGGTGTACAAATTCAATGGGATCTTCAATAGTGATGATATGTTTGGCCATCTCTCTATTGATGTAATCGATCATGGCCGCCATTGTGGTCGATTTACCAGAACCAGTGGGCCCAGTAACTAAGATTAAGCCTTTGTGGTGGTGGCAAATCTCCCGAAAAACCGTCGGTAATCTCAACTGTTCCATAGACAAGATTTTCAAGGGAATTAACCGCAGCACCATTGAGTAGCCCTTGAGGGAACCAAAAACATTAATCCGCACACGGGCAAAATCGTACTGTGTTGCACCATCAAATTCGAGATATTCTTGAAAACGCTGAATTTCTGCTTCTGTCAACACCTCCTGCAACCATCTCAGAAAAGTATCTGGGTCTGTTTCTGGATAATCTGTTGGCTGAATTTCTCCTCGGTTGCGGAAGCGGGGAATTTCCCCTACTCCCAAATGGATGTCAGAATATCCTTGATCATAAGCTTCTCTAATAATCTGCGCTAGACTTAGCCCCGAACTGTTACTTTTGGTAGTCGCCGAACTAGCCATTGGTGGGGGAGTTCCTGGGCGATGGGCAGAACTTGGGGGTGGCGGTGGTGCAGCGTGAGTAGCAGGTTGACCGGAACTTCTATGCGCTGACATATCCAAGGTTTGAGTAGACTGGCGCTGCGTCGTTAATGATGATGGTGGTGGTGGTGGTGGTATGGACGGTATCTGACGGGAAGCAACAGGATGAGAATTTGATGGAAGCTGTGATTCTGTCATATATGTTTACAATGCGGGATTAATTAACGAAAATCAGCAAAAAATGTCTGATGGTGGCTCTAATGGCGGTGAGAAGAAGAGTTGCTGGCATTTATCTATGCAAAACTGTCTTGCAACAATCTGTTACATTGCTTTTTCCTACCTGTATCTTTTTAATTAAAATCTTATAGATTGCCGATAAAGAGATAATTTTAATTTTTCTCTTATATAAACTGGTTTAACACATTACAACCATGTAGATACTTCAGTAATATTTACTATAAATAAATGCAATAAATAATACATAAGTTAGATTTGTAAATACTTTCCCCCAAGAGATGAGAATTTTTGCTGCCAAGTATGGAGACAAAATGCTAGCAACAAGCTGCGAAATCAGTAATAGATCATTCTTCAGCTTTGTCTGAGAATTATGAGAATTAGAAACAACTATTATAAGAAATGTTAAGCAAAGTCGAATTAAAGAGTTAGAAATGCACTTGATTTACTGAAGTTGATTACCCTCTATGCCTAAAGATAGATAGCCTAAGCTGTGTTGAAGCTGCAATGTAAAGCCCGCGTTACATTCATATTTATAAAAAGTTAACTGTAAAGTTTAGTAAATAAATGCTCATTTTATCAATAGCTTTTTATATACTGAAACTTCAATTGAACGAATTCAGTTAAATCGTTAGAAACGAAAGATAACTGAAAATAAAATTATTGCTGTGTATTCTTGGGAGGAAAAGTCAATGGTTTCTGCTCAAAGCTCTAATCTAGGAAAGACCTACTCCTTGATGATGATCAAAAGTTTTTTGATCTGGACTTTCACATTAGCAGTGTGCTTGTTAGTTGTCGGTTTTCCATTAGTCTTTTTGATGGCTACGGTCGGATGCTTGTTGTCGATTGTTCTGCAATCAGTAATGCCTGCTAGTGCGGTTTTACTGGTGTCAGGTGGTTTAATTTTGTTGAATGTTATGGCAGTTGTGGTGGCCGCCGGCGTGTTGACTTTTAAAGGTATACATCCAAATGAAGTCAAATGGTTAAGCTGGTTGCATGGAGAAGCAGAGCAGATGCAAACTACTGTATATGCGGCTTGTCCCTTGACTTGTGACATCGAAGTATAGTTGATTGAACTAAATTCGATAAACAACGCATCTGCCCGGTTTAGCCGGGTTTTTTCATGCTTTTGTAGAGGTTAGGGGTTAGGGGCTAGAGAAGAGAGGTTTTAAAATTTTTGTGCCGAAAAATGGGATGTGCAAGGTTTGCTCTGCGTTTATCTTCTTCCATAACTGCTTAACTCCGTTTTGACATACCTCACGAATAGAGAAATTGCTTGATTGATCAAACTCAAGAGAAAAAATTAAATTTAAAATAGTTTTTTAGTTCCGAAAGAGTGCATTAGCCCTTAAGATAACGAAATAATTTCGTTTATTTATATCTTCATGAACTAATGACTATTAAAAAGAAAGTTTGTATTATTTTGGGTACACGTCCGGAAGCGATTAAACTGGCTCCGGTAATTCAAGTCTTCCAAAACTCTCCAGACTTTGATTTGCAGGTAATTTTAACTGGACAGCATCGTGAGATGGTTGAACAAGTGATGCAGTTATTTAACCTGAAAGCAGATGATGATCTAGAGATTATGCAGCCTCAGCAGACTTTAAATGATATTACTTGTCGTAGCTTGAGGGGATTAGAAGCTTTATTTCAAAAAAATAAGCCAGATTTAGTTATAGTCCAGGGAGATACTACTACAGCTTTCGCCGCTGCTTTGGCAGCTTTTTACCAAAAAATTCCCATTGGTCATGTAGAGGCGGGGTTAAGAACTGATGATTTATTTAATCCATATCCTGAAGAAGCTAATCGACGGTTGATTTCGCAACTGACTCAGTTGCATTTTGCGCCCACGGCTTGGGCGGCGGAGAATTTACAACGTTCTGGGGTGTTAGGTGAAATTCATTTAACGGGGAACACTGTCATTGATGCTTTATTAAATGTAGCTGCAACCCAACCAGCCTGTAATATTCCCAATTTAAACTGGAACTCATACCGCACCTTGCTAGCCACAGTCCATCGGCGAGAAAATTGGGGAGAACCACTGCAAGCGATCGCCCAGGCTTTTTTACAGATATTAGATAAGTTTCCCGATACAGCCTTGCTGTTACCATTACACCGTAACCCTACCGTGCGAGAACCATTGCAAGCACTTTTAGGTAATCATCCGCGAGTGTTTTTAACAGAACCCTTAGATTATGGCGAACTAGTAGGCGCCATCGGGCGATCGCATTTCTTATTGACTGATTCTGGTGGTTTGCAAGAAGAAGCCCCTAGTCTGGGAAAACCAGTATTAGTGATGAGAGACACTACAGAAAGACCAGAGGCTGTGACTGCGGGTACAGCCAAGCTTGTGGGAACTATCACTACAAATATTGTTCAAGCTGCGGGTGAGTTGTTAAGTAACCCCAGCGTCTATGAAGCAATGGCAAACGCCATAAATCCCTATGGAGATGGTCATGCAGCAGAACGTATTTTGCAAATTGTGCAAAATTATTTAGGTTTAGTTTCTAAATAAAGCACTCCGAGTTTGTGGGCCGACAATACCATCTGCAAGTAAATTATTTCTTGCTTGAAATTCTCTAACTACACGAGCTGTAGTAGGGCCATAATATCCTGTCGGTTCCACACCCAAAACTCGTTGAACATCTGTCACAGCTGCACCACTCGCTCCCAAACTGAGAATCATGGGGCCACCAGTGGGGCTTGGTGGGGTGCTAGTGCTAGTTCTAAATAAAGCGCTGCGGGTTTCTGGGCCGACAATACCATCTACACGCAAATTATTTCGTGCCTGAAAATTCCTGACTGCGTTAGTAGTGGTAGTGCCATAATATCCTGTTGGTTGTACACCTAAAGCTCGTTGCACTTCTGTCACCGCTGCACTGCGCGATCCCAATCTTAAATTTACTGGGCCACCCACACCAGCCCTAGGAGTAACAGTAATGGGTCTGGCAGCAATATTATTAGGTGTACTACCAATCCATCTAGCAGCAACGTATTTATTGTCAGATAACCGGACAAAACCGTTCATAGTTCCCGTATTCGATATTTGAGTACGGTTAGGAATACAGCCCACAACTGGGGAATTAAGGGTTGCTGCTGTACGCACCCGAAGACAACTACCATTAGTCCTTACATATGATGTAGAAATTGTCTGCGCGTGGGTGACTGTGGCAAAAAGTACACTGATACCAGCTAAAGCTAACCAAGCTGATGATTTTAGCAAATTTTTCCAGTTAAATTGCAACTTGGGAAAATCAATGTTTGCGGCTTTCTCTGATTTGGCTGGAACTGTTGCAGAAGATTTAAACAGCTTTTTCCAATTGAAATCAAATTTGGGAAAATGACATTCAATGTTTTCCGCCCCCTCTTCATTAGCCATAAACATATGGGAATAGGCCATAGAGTCCATAATGCGCTCCTTGGTGTAATAAATGGCAAAGTTATAGTGAATTAATTGTTTTCACTCTATATCCAATTTTAGTGTATTTTTAATTACAACAATCAAAGAGCAATTTTATTGTCAGCAAAATCAAACAGCAACAAAAATGAAACTAGTATTAAGAAAATCTACTAGATTTGATTTTTATGAAAATAAGTAAATTTTCGTTGAGATCGTCCTATTTTCGGGAACAAAATTAATAAAAAAATTTGTTATTCAATCACTTGGAAGTATTAAAAATATCAGTCCGCAGAAGAATACCGTTACGCCAGACTTCTACACCTTGAGGACTAACTAAGTACGAAAAACTACCATTATCTGCACGATATTTATCTTGACCAATATTTCTAGCCGTAATTTTAATGGGCTGGCTTAAGTCTTGCTTTAACTGCCCAACATAAAATAGTTCCCCGTTATTTTCACAGACTTTGATCAGATTGTTTGCAGTTTCACCTTGAATAATCGTGAATCCAGTGCATTTAGTTTCTACATTCACAGGTGCCAGATTTACAGAAATTTGTGGCGGAGGTGAAACTGTTTGTTGGGGATGGGGTGTTGTTATCTGTGCGGTTGTAGACACTAAGAGGCGAGAGGGATCAGCCGCTATCCGACCATTGGGATAAATTTCAAAATGCAGATGGGGTGCGGAACTATTACCTGTAGAACCCATTTCAGCAATTATTTGGCCTTGATTTACCTGTTGACCCTTACTAACCAACAAACGCCGATTATGACCATAAACTGTGATACTTCCATCCAAATGTTTAATTTCTACAGCATTCCCTAATCCCCAGTTGTCCCAACTCGCTTTGACAACTGTACCGGATGCCACAGCAACAATGGGAGTTCCTGATGGCCCAGCAATATCAATTCCTTCATGTTGATATTTACGGAAGCCTTGAGAAATATAACCTTGAGTCGGCCAAATGAAGTTAGCAGCCGAGGGAATATTTGGCGCTGAAGAATCTTTTGCTATCTGAGTCAGGGCGGAGGTATTGAGACTGAGTACAAGGATTAAGGATGTGATCCCAATTAAGGCATAAGTACAAAATCGACGAATAGTGTAAATAATTTTTTTCATAACTCAACGTGTAGACACTTGCTGGTTATTTTGTTGTTTCAACTTAACACTGACTTCATCAGGAGAGTATATGTGTCAAATTGGCAACTTTTGTTTAATAACCTGTGTCAACGTGAGTTTATTTCATAGCCCCTGAGACTGGGAATCAGGGTATAGACAAACCTAGACTAGCCGATTGCTTCCCCCAGGAAAGCCTACCTACGTAGGTAAGAATCAGTCATTTAATTGTGAAAAATCCTCAAGGGTTAGGACTACTAAACCTTTTCTACGGTAACCAAGATGGTGAGATTGCTTCCTGAAGTCGCAATGACAAAAACGCTACTTTTGACAATAGACGAGGTTTAGATTATCGATTGACAATTCAACTCCGATTCCAACGCAGATAAGTTGTGTAGACAATGGCTATAACTTGTATCGGCATGATGGCAATCAGGCTTTTCCAAAAATAGTTGAGTTCTAAACTAGACATGGCGCTAAAATAACCCATCCCTACTAACAAGAAAAGTGTCCAGGAAAAATATTTACGTTTAATAGTTAGCATCCCAGTTAAATAAATTACAAATATGCCCCAGGATAGATAGTCAGTCAGAGAAAGGTCTAAAACCATCCCTGTTTACGTAGCAGGTAAGTATTGACAAATCCTTCGGGTGATTTATTTAGGTAGATCATGCCTTCCATTAAACCTACAAGCTGCATGATTAATAAACTAACGCCGTAAGTAAAAGAACCCCCAATTAAAGAAATAACAAGCATGATAAATCCTTCCTGGGCATAGCCTAAAATAAATTTATGAATGCCAAAACCTCCAAGGATAATGCCGCAGTAACCAGCTAGAAGTTGTTTAATAGGTTGGCTAGGGTTGAAATTTGTCATCTGGTTGCTGTTCCTAAAAAAGTGAATATAGAACTAAAATTTTAATTTTAATTATGTACAGAAAATATATTTAATTTGTAAAAATAAGTTGAATTTTTTGTTAATGTGAATACATTTTTGTATCGATAACGATTACTAATTTGCCCAAATTCATAAGAAATCAAGCAAATAATTAAGTCCTTATTTTGCGATACTGAAAATATCTAAATTCGGGTATTTTTTATGCAAATTTTCTGAACTGAATTTTTTGTCGTCAAAAGAGTTTGACCATACCAAATTTTACAAGTCCATTAGTTTTATGTCCGGACTTTTTTGAGATAGTTATTTATTATCTCTTGCCATCTAATTTATGTCTGAGGAGGGCAAGAAATATTTTAGCGATCGCCTAACTGATCTAGATAATACTAAATCTTTACCCAGATATTTTGTCTTCTATTTTACGAGATTGCGGTAATGATATTTACCAACAGTACACTGATACTGAAAATAGCCATATAAAAAATATTTGATGATGAGTGCATATGCAGACAAAACCAAATGTTTTGATATTTTCTAACCGTAAATCAACGTTATTTTAATTACCGCTGCCCAAGAGAAATAGACTGAGTAAAGTACCACTATTCCATAGACTATGAAGCAGCATAGGTGCTAAGAGATTACGCGATCGCGTGTAAACTACCCCTAAAACGATACCTAAAGCTGTGAGGGGCAGAATTTCCGACAAGCTGAGGTGAGCGATCGCAAATAACAAACTGCTGAGTATAATTGATGCCCACACGGGTACATAACGAGTCAAAGAAGGTAATAAAAAGCCCCGAAACAATAGTTCTTCAAAAATAGGAGCTGCGATCGCAGCTGTAAAGAAAAACATTCCCAAAGCCACAGTATCTCGACTTTCCAAAGCTAGTTGCAATAAGGGGTTACTACCACCTTGTCCTTGCCATAGCTGTTGATTAATTAATGACACCACCACCACTATTGGTAAAGCCGCACAATAACCACCAAATCCCCACAAAAACCATTTATCTGCCAACCGGAAGCGAAACCAGTTTTCTGGTAAGGGAAAAAAGCGCTTGAGTGAAAAATAAAGCACCCCCAACGCACCTGCGGCCACCATCATGTAACTTACCAACACAGACAAAGCCTGAAGTCTGACATTAACAATGGGACGGGGGATGGGAAGTAGCAATAACAAAGAGGGTACAAAAAGTTGCCCCATGAAGAAAAAGCCGACAACAAAAACCTGTAGAATCGTTTCCACATCCCAAGGAGTTGACCAAGGTAAATCGGCATTTTGAGCAAAAATAGCAGCTTTACCCTTCCACAAACGCTGACCTATTAAGAAAACTAGTAATATTAGACCAATTAATGCTGCTAGTGTGGGAATTGTGCCAATCAAGACTAATTTGCCCACAGCTTCAGCCGCCGCTTCTTGTTGTACAGCTTGAACTGTAGCTAAAGCTTCTTGTCGTTGCTGAAGTTCGTATAGTTGAATTAAAGCAGTAGAACGAAACCAACCATCTAAATTTTTTTGGATCACCTGTTGAGCATTAGGCAGAATCCGCGGAGGATCACTCCACAAACCACTTAACACAGCTGCCGTTTCGGGAAATTCAGCATTAATATCAGTAGCTTGCTGTAATTTACTCCAACTCTCGATGGCTGTATCTGTCTGTCCTTGCTTTGCTTGTAAAATTCCCAGTCGTAAATCTAATTCAGCCAGTAACTTTTGTAGTTGCTGAAGAGACTGCTGCAATTTTTGCGGCTTTTCCTGGCTAGGCGTTTGAGTTTCGAGAGAGTTTGTTGGTAAAGGTTTAGGGGGAATGGGTAGCGTTTTTGGTTGTCCCAGTTGGTTTTGAGCTTTATCTAAATTAGCTTGAACTGATTCACGTGCTGCTTGATATTGCTTTGTAGCACTTTCTAGCGGTTGTTCACCCAGTATTGATTGCCGAATCGTCTGCAAATTCTGATCATTAATCTCTTCTGGTTGCCAAGCTTGTGCTTGCAGCGCAATGTTGGTTTGATACAGTTCTAAGCGACTTTGAAACTGGGGTTGTTGCCAACTACCAAATAAAGACGAAACTGACAACACAACTGCTATCGGTGTCAGGACAAAAAATAAAACCAACCGCTTAATTGTCATCTATACCCCTTTGGAACGTTAGAGGGCAAAGCATCCCCCTTGGAAATTATCGCAAGAAAAAGCCAGAGGTTGATATATCTCATCAATATTAGGTTTGTATTTAGGACTTTAGTCCTCACAAAGTCACTGATACAATACTCATATAAGCATCTGGTGCTGACCCAATATCCCGATTTTCATGAGTAGCGAAATCCAACTCAGTCTCTTTGATAACTCCAACTCGAACCAACAAGATTTAATTCCCACAGACGCGAAAATTCCCATTACGTCCGGGACATACAATAATATGACCGAATTGGCACAGCATTGCAATCAGTGCCACCGTTGCAGTTTGGGAGACACCAGGACTCATGCTGTTGTGGGACGCGGTAACCTCCAAGCACCAATCATGGTTATCGGGGAAGCACCAGGCCAAAACGAAGATGAAACAGGTTTACCATTTGTCGGTAGATCAGGCCAGTTGCTAGAAAAAATCTTGGCATCTGTGAATCTGAGTACCGAACATGATGTATACATTGCCAATATCAATAAATGCCGTCCACCAAATAATCGAGTCCCCACCCCTGACGAAATGGCGGCTTGTAAACCCTACTTATTAGAACAAATTCGCCTTGTTGACCCAAAGATGATTTTATTAACAGGTGCAACTGCCGTCAAAGGGATAACTGGTGATAAGCGAGGGATTACGAAAATTCGCGGTCAGTGGTTAGAGTGGGAAGGGCGTTTGTGTATGCCAATTTTTCACCCTTCTTACTTGTTGCGTAATCCTTCAAAAGAAAAAGGTGCGCCTAAATGGTTGATGTGGCAAGATATCCAAGCAGTACGTGCCAAGCTGGATGAAATTAGAAAAAATAGTTAAAATTCTCAACTTAACTTATTCCTTTGTTAGGTATTTTTTTTACTTTCAAACCCCAGTACGCATCCGCACACTTCCTGCTTGACAATCACGCAACCAAGTTTTCACGGCTTGGGCTACAACGCCATTACTACTATCCCGTGGTGGTGATACTACTTGTTGTTGGGGATACGCACCCATTTGGGTAAACATCATGATCAAACGCCAACCACTTTGAGTTTTTGTCAATAGCAGCCAATGAAATTGCTGTGATTCTACTGCTTTACCACCAATGTACTGCCGTTCTAAAGTAGTAAAAAAAACCTGATCAACTTCTGTTGTGGCATTTTTTTGATGATCTGAGTGATATCCACCAGGGTTAAGAGGTAGAGGTTGAAACTCAGGTTTTCCTGCAACCAACATATAACTGTAAATATCACTGCTTCTGCTGCGACGCCGGGCGCGTTGAGTTACGCGATTAGCATAACTAGGTAAATCCCGCAATAATTGAGTAGTTAAATTTTCAGAATTTTGCTCAGAACAAACAGAACTCAGACCATCTTTAATGTTTTTCTTTTGAGTTGCTAAAACAGGTGTATGGGCAAACACTGAGTTATTAATGCTATCTGCTGCTACAAGACACAAAGCAAAAACTACAAGCCACAAGCCATAATTTTTCTTTTGGACTGTTGCTGTTGCCTTCATAGCACTGTAGTTAACTCCTCAACAATCTTGTTCCAGGCTAACTCAGGTTCAGCAGCCGCAGTGATAGGACGACCAATTACCAAATAATCTGCACCAGCTTGGATGGCTTGGGCTGGGGTAAGCGATCGCTTTTGATCTGTTTTCTCTGCCCAAGTGGGCCTCACCCCCGGACAAACGAGCAAAAAGTCATTTCCACAAGTTTGCCGTAACTGTGCCGCCTCTTGGGGCGAACATACTGCGCCATTTAACCCCGACTCTTGGGCTATGAGTGCCATTTCTAAGGCATATTCTGGCAGTTCTAGAGGAATTTTCAAATCAAAAGCCAGTTGTCTAGTAGAGATACTTGTTAGCAGAGTAATGGCAATTAATTGAGGTGGTTTGACACCAGCTTGTGCAGCCCCTACCTGTACCGCTTCCGTGGCAGCTTTGAGGGCATCTCTGCCAGCCGTGGCGTGAATGGTCAATAAATCTACTCCGTAACTAGCCGCACTACGACAAGCCCCAGCCACAGTGTTGGGGATATCGTGAAACTTCAAATCTAGAAAAATGCGCTTTTGCCGAGATTTTAAAACTTCCAGGATGGTGGGGCCAGAACTCGTAAATAATTCTAAACCCACTTTCCAGAAACTAACTTGCGGCAATCGATCCACAAGAGCGATCGCACTTTGCAGATCCGGCACATCTAAAGGCACAATTATTTGATTATTAGCCCTTCGGCTAGGCTCAGGATAAATCATTAGTCATTAGTTAATTCACAAGGCGGACAAACTTATTTTTACCAACTTGCAGCACTCGTCCGTGTAATTCACTAGGCTGCTCAAAAATGGTATCAACATCAGTAATGCGATCGCCATCTAAGCGTACCCCACCTTCTTGAATTTTTCGCTTACCTTCCCCAGTACTTTTGCATAAGCCGCTGACATTGAGCAGATATGCTAATTTGGCGGGAAACTGTGTTCCTCCTGCTAACGAAAATTCTGGTACAGCACCTTCTTTTCCACCACTTTTGGCGGCTTCTTTCGCTTCATTAGCGGCTGTTTCACCGTTGTACTGTTTTACCACTTCCCAGGCTAAAAGCATCTGGCGATCGCGGGGATTTTCTGGCAACTTCTCCAAAGGTAAATTCGTCAATAGTTCAAAATACTGTGACAGCAAATTGTCGGGAACACCTTGTAATTTTTGATATTTTTGTGCCGGATGTTCCGATAAGCCCACATAATTACTTAGAGACTTGGACATTTTTTGCACACCATCTGTACCAATTAAAATCGGCAGCAGTAACCCAAATTGCGGCTTTTGCCCAAAATGGCGTTGCAAATCTCTACCTACAGCAATGTTAAACTTTTGATCAGTTCCCCCTAACTCCACATCTGCCTCGACAGCTACAGAATCATAGCCTTGCATCAACGGATATAGGAACTCATGGATAAAAATCGGATTCTCTTTTTTATAGCGTTCAGCGAATCCCTCTTTCGCTAACATCTGCCCTACCGTCATGGTAGAAAGTAACTCTAAAACTTTACCCAAATTAAGCTGGGAAAGCCATTCGGAGTTATAACGCACTTCCAACCGGCCTGGTGTGTCAAAATCCAAAATAGGGCGCACTTGGTCAAGGTAAGTTTGAGCATTGTGTTTTACGTCTGCTTCACTCAGCTGACGACGCACCTCAGATTTACCCGTCGGATCGCCAATCCGTGCCGTAAAATCACCAATAATTAGAACTGCTGTATGACCAGCATCTTGAAATGCTCGCAGTTTGCGTACTGGTATGCTATGACCAAGGTGAATATCAGCACCTGTGGGGTCAATGCCCAATTTGACCCTCAAAGGTCGATTGGTAGTTACCAAGCGCTTCTCTAAACTTTCACTTTCAGCATCATTTGATTGGGGAAAAATTTCTACTGTCCCACGATGCAACCACGAAAAATCTTGTGTCATACTCAGAGATTCGCTATCAACTACGCTTTTTACTTTATAAGTTAGGTTGGTTATGTTCACTGGCAATTTGTCCGTTTTTGAATCTGCCAAATTAATATAATTGCAAAAAATTAACCGCCCTGCTTCATGAAATAAATTACAGTTACATTTACAAGTGAGGAAATAAGAACGCCGTGTCGTCTTCTAGGACTTTTACAAATAAGCAAACACAACGTCAGGCTTCACCAGGTTTTGAGTTTTTGAAAGGAGTAGGTCAGATCACTGGCGGTACTCTACTATCAATTACGATGCTGGCAAGCTCTATTGTAGCTGGAGGGCTGGTTGGACTGGCCATTAGTTTCCGGAACTTGCCAGATGTGAGGCAGCTGCGTAACTTTTTACCATCAGAAACAACATATATCTATGACATTAAAGGCAAACTGTTAGCGAGTATCCACGGTGAAGCTAACCGAGAAGTCATGCCCCTAGATAGAATTTCCCCCCATTTAAAACGGGCGGTATTAGCTAGTGAAGATGGTCATTTTTATGATCACCACGGTATCAATCCTAGCGGTGTAGGACGGGCTTTAATAGTTAACTTGGCAGCAGGTGGTGTGCGGGAGGGAGGTTCCACCATCACCATGCAGCTGGTGAAAAATTTGTTCTTATCTCAAAGACGTGCTTTTACTCGGAAGTTAGCTGAAGGGGTACTGGCAATTCGCCTAGAACAAATTCTCAGCAAAGACCAAATTCTAGAAATGTACCTCAATCAAGTTTATTGGGGTCACAATAACTATGGTGTCCAAACAGCAGCACGCACTTACTTTGACAAGTCAGCAGAAATTTTAAACTTGGCTGAGTCAGCAATGATGGCGGGTTTAATTCAAGCGCCAGAAGAATTCAGCCCGTTTGCCAGTGAGAGATTGGCAAAACAAAAACAAAAGGAAGTTTTGGGGCGGATGCTGGACTTGAAGTGGATTAGCCAGCAAGAATATGATGATGCTCTCAAACAAGAAATCAAATTAGGCAGAATCAGGTCATTTCAAGGTAGCGCCCTACCTTATGTGACCAATGCTGTCTCTCAAGAATTAGCTCAGAAGTTCGGGCGCGAGGCACTGCTTAAAGGTGGAATGCGGGTGCAAACTACAGTTGATGCTGAGTTCCAAACGATGGCAGAACAAACTGTCAGCAAATGGCATAAATCCCTGTCTGGTCAAGGTTTACGTAATAATCAAATTGCTTTAGTAGCTGTTGATCCCCGTACACATTTTGTTAAGGCATTAGTGGGCGGTGTGAACTCCAGAAGCAGCGAATTCAACCGGGCAATTCAAGCCCAGCGGCAACCAGGCTCTGCTTTTAAACCATTTGTATATTATGCTGCCTTTGCTACTGGTAAATTTGCTCCAGACTCAATTGTGCAAGATACACCAGTCCGTTACCGGGATGGTAGCGGTTGGTATAGTCCGAGAAACTATGATAGTAGCTTTAAAGGCCCAATGTCTATTCGCACGGCTTTAGCCCAATCTCGGAATATTCCTGTGATTAAGCTAGGTATGACTATAGGCATGAATAAAGTCGTAGAAGTTTGCCGTACCTTAGGAATTACGAGTCCAATGGAACCAGTGACTTCCTTACCTTTGGGTGCTATAGGAATGACACCATTAGAAATGGCTAGTGCTTATGCCACCTTTGCCAATTATGGATGGCAATCTCCAGCGACGGTTATGGCTCGTGTTACCGACAGCAGTGGCAATATCTTGTTAGATAATACGCCCAAACCCCAGCTAGTTCTAGACCAATGGGCATCGGCAGCGACTATCGACGTGATGCGTTCAGTAGTGAGTGAAGGTACTGGTAGAGGTGCCGATATCGGTCGCCCCAATGCTGGGAAGACAGGAACAACTTCTTCTGAAAGAGATATTTGGTATGTGGGTACTGTACCCCAGTTAACCACTGCTGTTTGGGTGGGGAGGGATGATAATAGACCATTAGCTAGAGGCGCTACAGGTGGTGGGATGGTAGCTCCCATTTGGAAAGATTTTATGCAGCAAGCCCTCAAAGGGGTACCTTCGGAAAACTTTAAGCCACCTTCTCAGTTTCCGCGCCCCAAATCATAAATAAACTGTGGATTTTGGATAATTGCCCATCCAAAATCCCAAATGTAGAATTTTAAATTCACTATGGCTGTTTTTCTAACTCAGTTTTCATCCGCTCTAGGGTAAGGTTCATCTGCTCAAACATCTGTTGCGGAGTCACACCAAATTGCCCTAACTGAGTTTTGAGTTGCTGCACTGTCATCTGTGCCATGAAATCTTCTGACAGTTCAAATCGCTTCATAAAGACGCGATAGCGATCCATCATAGCTTCCATCTGGTCAATAAACAGCTTCTTACCTTCGCGATCAAACTTGCCGTAGTTGTTGCCAAGGTTGATCAGCGCTTGATAATCTTCAAACAGCTGTTTTGCTTCTTGCTGAACGATATCAGAGTCAAAGAATCCCATTTTGCTTATATTCAACTGAGTATTTAGACTCAGCAGCGTATAGTTTTGCCTCTATTTTTATTCTAGTCTAGGGGATTCATCTAGGGAATACGTTTCGGTTTACGTACGGTTTTTTACCGGAATTTCAACACTTGACTGGGGCTAGGGGCTAGGAATTAGCGACTAGAGGCTAGGGAATTTTTTTCCTATGACTAATTTATAAAATCCAGCATAATTTGCTGATGTATGGGGCCTAAAGGTCTGACTTCATCGGCTATTGATGAATAATACTGACCCTGTTGAATATCTTTTGGCGTTAATAAACCCATATCCCACCCTTCGTTTAAGGTGAGTTGATTCAATTCGACTAAGAGCGGTGCATGAAAAACATGACGAATAGCTACATCATCGGCATAACAGCCAAATTCAAAATATGGTGGTAGGGTGTAGGTAATTTCTTCTAATACCTCTCGCTTCACAGCTACATCTGGCGTTTCGCCTGGTTCAATATGACCACCAAATAGCCCCCAGTAACCAGGGTAGAGAATCCCAGGGATATTATCTCGCAGTTGCATGAGAAACTTGTCGTCTTGGTAGAGAATTGCGATCGCTACATGTACTGGGGGCTTTTTCATAATGAGATTTTTGTAAAAATATTACTTTTCTTCTATGTATATTTCCCCAAACTCTTGGTTAGCTAAGGGAATACTTTTGTAACGAACTTTACCTTTAATTACTATTTGCTGTCCTTCTTGAAGATTGGGCTGATTCGTGACGACCCAAATTTTGCCTGTGGAATCGTTAATTTGATATGCCCACTGATTCAATAGGGGTACTTGTGTTTCTACCTTACCTTGCACATAAACGGTGGTATCCTGCTGTTCTTGTTCTGGTTTTATTGACCGAATTGGCGTGACATTGCTGCCAAAACTTAAGTTACTGGCTTGTAGTCCAGGTGTTGTCAAATAACCACAACCAAAAAGTCCAACTACAAGTAACAATGTAAGTCCTAGGCGGCAAGAAATCATGCTACGCCTGTTTAAAAACGAAAGTAAAAAGTTTTTCTGAGGTTGCATGACAGCCATTGGTTGAGAAAATTTATGTATTAATGCTTGCTTTGTCGCCAGTTTGTTGGTGTCAGTTCCCTTCTTTTTAGTCACAGAGGTGGGGACTGGGGTGAAAAAGCAGGGGGACAGGGTACAGAAGGGAAGACGGACGGCCAGTCCTACAATTTTTCTTCCTCATCTCCTCCATCGCCCCATTCCCTTGAGGCATTGAATCTGAGAAGATGAACAGTGGAGAGACGCTACGGCAACAAACAGCAACTCCATCAATAGTCAATAGGCAAACATTATTTGTAACTGTTGACTCCGCTACAAACAATTGAAATTTGGTATTAAGGCGAGTCTTCTGGGGATTTTCATGGAAATAAAAACTGCCAAACTTCTCGATGGTAAAGCTTTAGCTGAAAAAATTCATCAGGAATTATCTGCTCTAACTACACAATTACAAGTAAAAGTTGGACGACCTCCTGGTTTAGCTGTACTCATGGTGGGCGATAATCCAGCTTCAGCGGCTTATGTACGCAATAAAGAACGCGCTTGCGCTAAGGTCGGGATTGCTTCTTTTGGCAAGCATTTTCCGACAGAAACGACTCAAGCAGAACTAGAGGAAATGATTGCTGCACTTAACCAGGATGAACGGGTGGATGGCATTCTGGTACAGTTACCCTTGCCTGACCACTTGGATTCTGTGGCCCTGCTGAATAAGATAGATCCAGATAAAGATGCTGATGGTTTACACCCAGTGAACTTGGGGCGGTTAGTGCGGGGGGAAGACGGTTTACGTAGTTGTACACCAGCTGGTGTCATGCGGTTATTGCAGGAATATAAAATTCCTTTACAGGGAAAACAAGCTGTGGTGGTGGGACGTAGTATCTTGGTGGGTAAGCCCATGGCCTTGATGTTACTGGAAGCTGATGCTACTGTTACTATTGCTCATTCGCGATCGCAAGACCTCAGTAGTATCACTAAGAGTGCTGATATTCTCATCGCTGCGGTAGGTCGTCCAGGATTAATTACAGCCGAGATGGTGAAAGCGGGCGCTGTTGTGGTAGATGTGGGGATGAATCGCGTTACAGATGCTAGTGGCAAAAGTCGCTTAGTTGGTGATATTCACTGGGAATCAACTGCTAGCGTGGCAGAATTTATCACTCCGGTTCCTGGTGGTGTTGGCCCCATGACTGTCGCCATTTTATTGCAAAATACAGTTGCCAGCTATTTGAAGAAAGTTAGTTAGGAGTTATGGATGGTGAGTTATTAATTTTGAATTTTTAGCTCTTCAATCTTGACTCATGACTTTTTCAGCGCCAGAGCATCTTAAAATTGTGACGTATACCACAAATAGCCAACAGCCCAAAATCGAAGGAATTGAAGAATGGTAGCAGCTGATAACCTTCAGAAAATGCCAAAGGATACCACTTTTAACTTGGCAGCTTATCTTAAAGAGCGACAAAAGCTTTGTGAAACTGCCCTGGATAAGTCTATTCCCATCATTTATCCAGAAAAGATTTATGAATCAATGCGCTACTCGTTATTAGCTGGCGGTAAGCGTTTACGACCCATTCTCTGCCTTGCTGCCTGTGAAATGATCGGTGGCACAATTGACATGGCTATGCCTACAGCCTGTGCTGTGGAAATGATCCATACCATGTCGTTAATTCATGACGATCTGCCAGCAATGGATAATGATGATTATCGTCGTGGTCAGCTGACAAATCATAAGGTGTATGGCGAAGATATCGCAATTTTGGCTGGCGATGGTTTATTGGCCTATGCATTTGAATTAGTTGCCATGCAAACCCCTGAAAGCGTTGCTAGAGAAAGAGTTTTACAGGTAATTGCTCGTCTGGGAAAAGCATTGGGTGCAGCTGGTCTGGTGGGTGGTCAAGTGGTTGATCTAGACTCGGAAGGAAAGTCTGATACTTCTTTAGAAACCCTAAATTTTATTCATAACCATAAAACAGCTGCCCTTTTAGAAGCTGCTGTTGTGTGTGGAGGTATGGTAGCAGGAGCGTCAGCAGAAGATTTGCAACGACTTTCTCGCTATTCGCAAAATATTGGACTGGCATTTCAGATCATCGATGATATTCTGGATGTTACTGCGACCCAAGAGCAATTAGGTAAGACAGCAGGTAAAGACTTAATTGCTCAAAAGGTGACTTATCCTAGCTTGTGGGGAATTGAAGAATCCCGCGCCAAAGCCCAAGAATTAGTTGAGTCCGCCTGTATAGAATTAGATACATTTGGGGAACTGGCACAGCCACTCCAAGCACTAGCTCACTTTATTACTAGTCGCAATCACTAGGTCAATATTGGCTTGGGGATTTTGGGCTGCATCGAAATGTTTCCTCAGAAAACTACTGCTGCTAAATTTACTAACCGAACCAAAACACCATGCAGGACATAGGCGACATTTTAGACAACCGGGTGCTGCTGGTTGCTCTGGTAGCTTGTTTAGTTGCTCAAGCATTAAAGCTCGTAGTTGAGCTAGTCAAAAATCGTAAACTGAATGTGCGTGTTTTAGTAACAACCGGAGGTATGCCCAGCGCCCATTCAGCTTTAGTCACAGCTCTAGCCGCAGGTGTTGGGCAAACTCTTGGTTGGGCTTCCCCTGACTTTGCTTTGGCTACAATTTTTGCCATCATCGTCATGTACGATGCAGCCGGAGTTCGCCAAGCGGCTGGTAAGCAAGCTCGAATTCTTAATCAAATGATTGATGAATTATTCCACGAAAAACCAGACTTTAGCCAAGACCGACTCAAGGAATTGTTGGGTCATACACCAGTACAAGTAATAGCTGGTTCAGTATTAGGCATAACTATTTATTGGTTAGCTAGGTATGCTTATTAAGTAGTTCGGAGTTACGAATTATTGTAAACGTACAGCTGACCGCAGTAACATTACCTTGCTGCTATCCACTAAAACAGCAAAAAAACCACGCTCATTGAGCTTTTGCAGTGTATTGTATGCTTCTTGTTGGTTAGTAGTATGAACAGCTAACAAGTAAGGGCGTTGTCCGTAGGAAGCAAAACCTATATTACCTCCAACCACTTGTTGCACGCTATTGGCAAGCTCTGGGCGGTTAAAATAATCTACCAATACAGCATAACCACCTCCTAATACTTGGGGATTAAAGCTGATGGTCTGAGTGGGGACAGGAGTAGGTACCGGTGCCAGTGTTTGTGTAGATGGTGGAGATTGTACTGCATTTGTCACGGCAGGGCGTGTAGCGACGATGGCAGACAACCCAACAATATTGTTGACATATCTTGCCCACCGATTAGCATCGTCGATTCTGTTAAATCCCCCGATGCGCGTTACTGTATCAGTGAGATATTGACAAGTTATAGTTTGAATTTCACTTGGTAAGGCTTTACGCAACTGCGTCTGACTATTTGCCGTGGGACTGACTATTAATAAAAGATATTCCCCAGGACTGGGAGGTTGACAAATGGGAATATTTTGTTGAGCAGTGACAGAAGTCATGCTAGCTATCAAGCCTGCTGTTGTTAGTACTAATGCACTGGATAAAGGATCAAATTTCTGCACAAAATTAGAACGCATAAATTGAGTTTTTTCCCAAGATTTCAAAAGTGCATTTTGTGTTCCCTTGATGTTAGGGCAGGTCAACAACCCACCCTAATTTGTCTTTGCTGGCGGAGTTGGCCATTTCCTATTTCTCTAGGTGAGCAACTGCCAAGAATACAAGAGTATATTAAGACACTGATGTCAGAGAGGCCAAAGGATCAGATATGGTTTCAGAGGGAGCCTGAAATTCTCCGGTAACAACGTACTCTAAACGCAATTTGAGCCAGGTAATAAACTGGGAATTGGTGGAAATAATTGCGGCGGCTGGTTTGGGGCAATTTGCCCTGATATCTGCCATCTCAGGTGCTTCTAAAAAAGCTGGCTGCTTGACTAACCAAAAATCAATTTCTTTTTCTTGTTCGTGGTAATAACGAGTGCGTTCTTTCAGCACTTCATCGGTGGGTTCTTCTTGTATTAAAAACTGTTGACTTGCCAAAACGTAATAGTATGTTTGCATTTTTCGTCCTTTGCTTGCTATTGAATAATTTCAGGGTACAGGATTGTATTCTGTACCCCTAAAAAATAATTAAACCGGAATTACCTGATCAAAGCACTAAAGGGACAAGCACTAACTTTAAGTTCACCCGTTTGGGGTTTTGCTTCTCCATGCCAAAGACGTTGGAAAAAACTCCAAAAAGTTGGTTGCTTTTGTTCACTAGTTCCTTGCTTGCGTCCTGCTGTCAGCTTGTCTAAGAACTTGGTGTTGTCGTAATAGTGTTCTAAGGAAAGAATTTTTAAGTCGTCGGTGACACGGGCAATGCTCATGCCGATAACTTCTATTGTCTCTCCTGTGGGTGGGTGGTCTTTGTATACACCGTTGAAATGACCCCAATGCCGCCACTTAAAGGCCACGGTGGGAGGGGCTGAAAACACCTCTAGCACTTCCCATTGAAATCCTTCAGGAAATGCTGTATGGAAAAGATTCGTCGATGTTTCAAAGTTTTCCTCAGCAGCTTTGTAATGTTTAGTGTTGCCAATTAAGAGCTTGTAAGTACCTGACTCTACCACGTCTGATACCGTGTAGCTAGGGCCTCCATTGGTACTCATGCGGAACTTTTCATTGACGACCGATATCCACTGCTGGGGGTTGGTTTTGAAGTTGGCTTCTACATCGAAGGTTCTCACCAAGTTCTGCACGATCGCTTCTAGTGAACCTTCAGGATGATTTTTGATGCTTTCCTTAGCCAGATTTTCGTTGGAGCGGGTATAGTCAGGAAACTTACCGTAGCGCCACTCAACGTCAGTACTCTGTTCTAGCACTTTATCTCTGTGTTGTACCCAAAGCGGCAGGCTGTTAGACTCTGTTGAGGTCATAGAAGTTTTTGCTGAAATATTTAACTCCACATTTTTTGGATTTCGCAGTGATAACCCCTCTGGTTAGAGGCTAGCGGCTAGAAGAGGTTAGAGGCTAGGAAAATGAGTTTTTTCCATACGGGATGTAGCTCATGCCAATTGCTACTGAACTTGTATGGCTTGTTTCATTTCGCGGACTGCTCGTTCTATTCCTACTAATGCTGCCCGACTGATAATGGTATGACCAATGTTCAGTTCTTCCATACCTGGAAGTGCAGCTACCGGATAAACGTTCCAGTAGGTGAGTCCGTGACCAGCATTCACGCGCAAGCCAGCTTTAATCGCTTGTTCACACCCTTTCGCTAATACTGCTAACTCTCGCTGGCGATCGCCTTCAGTTTTAGCCTCTGCATACTGCCCGGTGTGCAGTTCAATAAACTGTGCTTGTACCTTGACAGATGCTTCAATTTGTGATTCTTGAGCGTCGATAAATAAACTCACAGGAATACTAGCACTCTGCAACTTATCGACTATCTCTCCTATTCTACCAATTTGCCCAACTATGTCTAATCCACCTTCTGTGGTGACTTCTTCCCGTTTTTCGGGTACTAAAGTTACATAATCGGGTTTGATTTCTAGGGCGATTCCTACCATTTCATCTGTGGCGGCCATTTCTAAGTTGAGGTGCGATCTCACTGTCTGCCGCAATAATTGCACATCTCTATCTTGAATATGTCTTCTATCTTCCCGCAGATGCACGGTAATGCCATCGGCACCGCCTAGTTCTGCCAGTACAGCTGCTGCTACGGGGTCTGGTTCCACTGTTCGCCTTGCTTGTCGGATGGTGGCAATGTGGTCAATGTTAACGCCAAGTGTAGGCACCCTTGTATCTCCCTATCCATAATTCCTTAGGTTTTGATTTTATCGGAATTTAGATATTGCTGGTTAATATTTTATGTGGATTGAGAAAACAGGGAACAGTGACAGGGCAAAGATTCTTTTCACTTATTTAGGATTAATATAAGTAAGTCGGCGAGAAAAAATCAAACTATGTTAAGCAATGTAAAATAATTAAAATTCATTTCGTAGTCAGGGCTACCCTACGGGTTCTGCGAAGCAGTACAGCCCTTATTTGAGGACTAAAGTCCTCACTACAAACCTTTAATTATTTACGCCGTCCTACTTATAGGAAACAGGATTATTAATTGAATTTTCGTAGGCTTAATCTACGCTTGTACATCAAATTATCTTACTATAAAACATACTGTTTTCCCCATTATTCTCTACTCCTAAATTACCGAGCCGATATGCTTTTAGAACTACAACAAATTATCGTCAAACCAGGTCAAGAAATGTTGTTAAAAGATATTAGTTGGCAACAGTTAGAAAATATTTTGACAGAAATGGGAGATAAACGTGCTGCACGTATTTCTTATAGTAATGGCTGGTTAGAAATTATGGTTCCTCTACCTGAACATGAAAAAGATAAAGAAATTGTTGGTGATTTAGTTAAAGTTTTGTTAGAAACACTGAATATTGATTTTGAACCTTTTGGTTCTACAACTCTTAAAAATGAACTCATGCGTCAAGCTGTAGAACCAGATACTTGTTTTTATATTCAAAATCAAGCGGCTGTAATTGGTAAAAATCGACTAGATTTAACTGTAGATCCACCGCCAGATTTAGCTATTGAAATTGATATTACTTCTCGAACTCGATTTGACAATTATGAAATTTTGGCAGTTCCTGAACTGTGGCGATATACAAAAAAAGGTTTGGAAATTTCTATATTACAGCAGGGAAAATATATAAAATCTCCATTTAGTCCTAATTTTCCAGAGATTCCGATTGTGGAATTAATTAATGAATATGTTCAGCAGTGTTTAACTATTGGTAGAAGTCAAGCAATGCGTAATTTTAGAATTTGGGTGAAAAATAATTTATAACTCCCTAATTTAAACAAGTAATTCCCAACATAAAATAATATAAGGCTTTCTGAGAGAGGCGATCGCTCATGAATACTGAGAACAATCCAGGCGTCGTGGTAGACTGGAAACCACCCATGCCACCTACAGATTTAATTTTCGATGATGGTGAACCCTTAGAAGCTAGATTAAGAGAGTTGGGGGAAAATCCAGATATGTTGTGAGGGTAGTTTTTTCAGGTGCGATCGCATAATCTCAAAGGTTGCTTGAAAAGTGATAAGAGATAATATTGCATCATGTTATTCATGGAATTGATCAGCACATTTTGCTAACCAAACCTGCAAAGCATTTTCGTCAATCTCTCCAGATGCTAAACTTTCCATAACTAATACTATCTCCGGCTCTGGTGCATTGAAACTATAAGCATTCAATCCTAAAAAAACATACATCGCCATAAAAGCTGTACGCTTATTGCCATCCACAAATGGATGATTGTTACATAAAGCAAAACCATAAGCCGCTGTTAATTCCAACAGCGAAACTTCCGGTTGATAGGAAAATTTATGCCGGGGACGGGCTAAACTCGCTTCTAATAACGGAACATCTCTCACCCCAGATAATCCGCCATACTGAGAAATCAAATCTTTATGGATAGCCAGCATCATTTGTTTTGTTAGCCAAGTTGGTTCATTCACTTGGCGAGTTCATTCAACGCCTGACGGAACTTCTGGCTACCTTCTCTATAAATGGCCATCGCTTTCTCAAACTCAGGGTCATAAGGACTAAGCTGGATGCCATTTTCAGTTTCTGTTACAAATAGGGTATCTCCTTCGGAAAGGTTGAGCTTTTCTAATAACTCCTTAGAAAATGTTACCCCTACTGAATTACCAATTTTGCGTAACTTTAAAGCCTGTATCATAAAATTTCTGCTAATGTAATTACGAGTGTAATTACTATCTTAGCTGTAAATTCCCAACTCCTGAAATATATCTACAGTATTTACAGCTTCTGCCCTGATAGCTTTTTTTCCTCTATTAACTTTTCAAACATCCTCTCATCTAAGGGTTAATTGGCTCAAACTTATATTTATCAGTACCAGGTTCTTTTTGCACTTGAACTAAAAACATAGGATTATCCACGCGATCGCCTGACTTATCAAACTGAATTTTTCCGGTTGCACCATTAATGGAAAAACTGGGACTTTGCAGTACCTCTTGCAGTTCTTCACGAGTATTACTTTTTTGCAACCCTGCAATAATCGCTTTAGTTGCATCATAAGAAGTTGCCGTTCGCCAATTTACCGTCCCACCCTAGAGGTTTCGAGCATTTTGTTCAAAGGATTTGTCAGGAAATGCTTGGGAATGCCAAGGTATAGCAATTATCATGCCATCAATATCTTTCCCCTCTTCTAAGATGTCGTTCTGGAATAAAGTAGAACTACTAAAGACGGCTAACTTCCGCTGATTCGCTCGCGCTATTGCTAAACCTTCTTGGATTCTTTCTATGTAGATAGCTAATACCAAAGCATTAGCACCACTGCGGACTGCTTGATCTATGATTGCTTGAGGGTCAAAGTTTCTAGTAGAAATATTGCAATCTGTGGGATTTATCTGACCACTAGCAGCCTTGATTGATTCAATAAACCTATCCTTAAACAATAAATTATCTAAAGATTGGGGATCAAAACACATTAGAAAATTAGTTTTACTGGCTGTCTTGATGGCATAGTCTGAGACCTCATCTGCTATTGATTTAACATTAGGGGCAGTACGGAAAATATAATTGCCCACATTAGAGAGATTAGGTGCATAGCTAGTGGGAGTCATCATGACTAGCCCGTATTGTTGATAAACTGGGGCAGCAGAGAGCGAAGCATTACTAGAATTATGTCCCACAACAGCTAATATGTTGGTATCTTCACCAACCCTTGTAGCAATTTGTACGGCTTCACTTGGGTCATTATTATCATTAGCGATCGCTACTTTTAAAAGTTTACCGTTAATACCACCATTAAAATTCACCTCATCTTGAGCTTGAGCTACACCACGTAGCATCTCTTTAGCTACACCTTGATTTGTGCCAATGGGTACACTTACAGCTATTTTCAGGGGATCACCTCTGCGAATAGCTTTAGCATTGTTAAGGTAAATCAATGCTTCTGGATCGGTAGGATTTGCTGTTCGATAAGACTCGAATTTCTGAATAGCAGTTTGACAGTCACCATTGGTAAATGCTTTAACTCCAGCTTGTTTGTCTGAATTAGTGTCTTGTGTTAATAAAATTTCTTCGCCTACACTCATTTTATCGTTTACAACATACCTCTCCTTCACAGGACAAGATCTAGATATATATTGAGGGCGAACCATAGTGACTACAATAAAGCTAACAATTGCCCCAATAATCCCTCCGACAATAAAGGTGTCTATCCCTCTCATACGATAGTGTAGAAAATTGCTATAAAAAATATTTTTGAAAATATTTAAACTGCTGGGTTTATACTTTGCAAGTATAGGAGCTATATCTTCATTTCTCAGTGCTAAAATTTGCTGGAACACTTGTAACTCATTTTTAGTTTCAATACTGAGAGTAAATTGTTTTTCGACTTCTTCTATATATGCTTTTTCATACTCATTTAATCTATTTTGGTAATCTCGGTAAGGTTGTAGAACTTCATTCTCAATTGCTAGAGCTTCTTCAGACGATAAGTTTAAGTTCATTCGCAACTGATCTAATGATCTACGACCTAGAGAAGAAATTTCCCCATTACGAGAAAAAGATTCAACTTTTTTGCGATATCCCAACTTTGGGTCACCAAGTGGTGCTTTAGCGATTAAGATTGTGTAGCCTTCTTTAATTGGATAGATTTCCGGTTTCATGGCTGGTGCGGCTTCTTGCACTTTTCTGGTGGCATATTCATGCAATTCATCAACAGTTATCCAACCATCTTCATCTTTATCTGCTGCACCAGTTTCCAATCCTTCTACTACATAGCGGGTATAAGTTGAGGTATCGGTTCCTGTATCTTCAAATGAGTATTGAGTTGAAGTTGAAGATGTCAGAATTGCCCTTCCTTCTCCGCCTAATTGATTCTTAACATCCACAAAACCATTATCTTTTGCGGGCATACCCTCGGCAAATGCGCCACTAAAACAACAATCTAAAATCACAACTTCGCGTCTAGAGCGACTATTACTCATGACATCATGGACAAAGCTAGCTGGTACTGTTGTGGCTTTAAACAGTGAGCCTGTTTCAGTTTTACAGGTGTTACGAGTGGAAAAATAGAGCTTACCACTTTCATCTTTGATTCCGTGACCAGAAAAAAATAGCAGTATCAGATCATCTCTTTGACGACCATCAAATAAAGTTTCTATGGCTTTTGCCATTTCTTGTGTTTGAGGATTTATCAGTGTTTTTATTTCATCAAAATTGCCAATTTCTGGATGCTGTAAAACTCGCTGCATCGCTTCGACATCTCGGACGGCTGATGGTAATGAGGTAAGACCAAGTTCGTATTCGCTGACTCCGATTAAAAGTGCAACTTTCGCCATTTCGCTATTTTTCCTGACTACTAGAATTTTTTAGTTACCTGAAATAAACTTTTGTGCTTGTTCAATGGCGGCGGTTAATTCTTCCCGACTACTAGCCTTGACTTTCAGCTTTTTACCGTTAGCCTCGACTTCTAATTCAATGGTTTTATTACCTAAGCGATCGCCTAAAAATCCCAGCACTTTCTTAAAATTGTTAATACTGACTTCAGCCTTTAACACCCCCAGCAAAAAACCACCTACTGACTTGCTGGCTTCAGGTATTTCTGTAACGGCTACGAGTTTGGCGCTTTCTACATCTAAGTCTCTAATCTCTCGCAAGAGATTACGCGTTTCCCGCTCTTGTTCTTCTGCATCTAAGTCGGGATTGATAAGAGCGATGGTGAGTGTGACGTTAGATTGAGAACTCATATTGTATATTTTTAAGTTTTTCAGCAGCGAATAGCCAAGTATATTTTCTGAGTATACTTGTACGACATCATATCTGCTAAGTAAATTTTCGGTAAATTTTTAGAGGTGTTGCGATCGCCTGTACTCAAAGAAACATCAGCCGAGCGATCGCCCTATGATTTAAGTAAAACACTATTTTTAAGTTAGGCTATATACTACTGCAACTAATCAGGCTCTGGAGCTAGAACGAGGTAATTTATGACTACTCTAGCCATTAAAATTCCCCGCATTACCCACGAAAAATTTTGGGAAATTTGCCAAGCCAACAAAGACTTGCGTCTAGAATTGACTGCTGATGGAGAAGTTATCGCTATGTCACCTACTCACTCCTGGACGGGAAAGCAAAATTCTGGATTAACAGCACAACTATGGAATTGGAATGATAGCAGTGAATTAGGTGTGGTTTTCGACTCCTCTACAGGTTTTACTTTACTTAATGGTGCGGTGCGATCGCCTGATGCTGCTTGGGTAGATAATGAACATTGGAACAGTCTAAGTGAGGAACAGCAACGTTATGAGTTCTCTCCCATAGCTCCTGATTTTGTAGTAGAGTTGCGTTCTAGCAGTGATGATTTAGCAACTCTGCAAGCCAAAATGCGAGAATACTTGGCTAACGGAGTAAAACTCGGATGGCTGATTGATCCAAAACAACAAAAGGTAGAGATTTATCGCATAGGTCAAACTCCGGAAATTTTAGAATCTCCTACCTTGCTTTCAGACGAAGATTTACTTCCTGGATTTGAATTAAAGCTCAACAAGATTTGGTGATCACAATTCTAACTCGACGCACTAGTATAAAAGCGTAGTGCAAACCGCCAAAAGCCACTGGAAACCCAGAATAACACTACTGCTAACACTGCTGCACCTATTAACCAGTTACTTTGACCCCGGCCGAGCATTGTTTCTGCTGGTATTGTCGTTAAAAATGCTACTGGCACAACAAAGGTGAAGAAAAAGCGGTAAGCAGCTGGGTAAGCGATCATCGGATATCTCCCAGCTTCCAATAAACCCCGTAATACTTCCGTAGCATTGTATATTTTGACAAACCAAATGCTAGTTGCACCTAGCATAAACCACAAGCTGTAGAGAATTGCCAAGCCAAATAATAATGGCACTGCACTCAAAAGGTAATTATTAATACTCAAATCCAGGCTTCTACCTGCATAACCAATAATAATACTGCCGAAAATTAAATCTGGTACTCCCCAAGGTGAAAGGGTATGAGTAGAAAGCCAAAACTGACTGCGGATAGGTTTAAGGAGGATAAAATCTAATGTGCCTTCTTGGACATGGCGCACAATGCGGTTGAGGTTGGGGGCTAAAAATGTAGCAGCAAAGCCTTGCAATAAGGTAAAAATTCCCAAAACTATTAAAGCGGCTTCCCATGACCAGCCATCAAAGGTGTAGCCAGTACGGTAAAACAAGAATAAGCCAAAAAGACTACCTGCGAGATTACCCAAGCTACTCAAGGTAGCTATGAGGAAGTTGAGGCGATACTCCATCTCTGCGGCTATGGCTGTACTCCAAAATAGCCCTAGTACTTTCCAATATCTTCCCATTTTGCACCCTTAAGCCATACTTAGCGCTGCTCATGACATCTCTAAGAAGGCAGAATAAATTTACTCAAACTTGATAATATTCGGCATTTTATGGGTTTAATTATAATTGTTTCTTGAGTACAACTGATTATTTATTTAACTCCAGTAAATAGAGTTGGGCTGCAAGACTTAAGCACAAAAAGGCAGACTGGATTGTGCTTTAGGGTATGCTGTTTATTTGTATAAGAAACAGGTATATTGTTTTACCAAATTACACTAGGATTCGGTAATCTATGGCTAGACTATCCCATGAGTTACAACGCTATTTTTTTGAGGAAGAGCGCCCTGCACAAGTAACTTTGGCAGAAATTTTGCTGCTAGCAAAAGAAAGAATTTTTGGCTTTTTGCTGGTTATTTTGTCTTTACCTTCGGCTTTACCTGTTCCTGCGCCTGGTTACTCGATTCCTTTCGGTATTTTGATTTTTTTACTGGCTGTACAGTTGATTATCGGTGCGAAAATTCCTTGGCTACCCCAGCGCATGATTAACCATCCCATGAAACTGGAAACAGTCCAGAAGTTTTTGAAAGCCGGGATTCCGTGGTTACGGAGGATTGAAGCGATCGCTCGGCCGCGGTTTACTTATATATGTACTACTTTACCAGGTAGAGTCACCATTGGCAGTGCGATCGCCTTAATGGCTATTTCTATGATGATTCCTATTCCCGGAACCAATACCTTACCAGCCATGGGGGTGTTCGTTACTAGTTTCGGTTTACTGGAAGATGATGGTGCTATTAGCTTAGGTGGTTTAGTTCTGTGTCTCATGGGAGCAATTTTAAGTGTCTCAATTATCATCGCAGTTATGTGGGGAGGTTCCAGTATCCTGGATTTAATCAAAGTTTGGCTGGGGCGTTAATTTCCTAAAATACTACTAGAGGAGTATGGCAGTAAAACTTTAGGAGTGAATAATACTGTCATGACTGCCTTTAATATTCATCTCTACCTATTTTGGGAAAACTGCCTGTTTTTCCTATCTGCTACATCTTTTTTTGTCGCCGTGGCTTGGGCGTGGAAAAATACCCAGCCCTTCCATCTACCACAACCATTTCCGAGATGGTTTACTCCCTGGTTTAGCACAATGCAAGTCCTGGGAGGATTACTACCTGTGGCGGTAATGCTGTTATGGGGTGTATTGTGGGGCTACACGTCGGTATTCAGCGTACTGCTGTGGTACTTTGTGATGTTAGGGTTGCAAATCCTCTCAGAAAGCATCACCTTAAGACTGTTTTATAGCGTAGTTTGGGTAATGATACCTTATTTATATGTGCCTTACCGCATCTGGCAAATGTATGAAGGCGTAAAATTAATTGGCTCGACAAATGAGCTATTTTGGGTACATAATTTATTAATTTTAGAAATTTTGCTGTGGACTGGGAACTATGTTTTAGATGTATCACAGCTACCAAGGTTATTTCGCTGGGATGTCAAACATAACTCTGATATTAATATCAATTAATTATGGATAAGTTAATTATAAATACTTGATATCCAAAAAGTTATGTAAAATTATTAACACTTGAAAGAAATATCTATGGTATTGAAAATCCCAATACTTATGATAGAAAGTTTCTTATTAAGTCAATTCTGATGAACCTAGAATTGAATGAGTTTTTCTGTATAGAAAAATCAACAAACTTCATAAAAATTATCTAACACTTGCATTTCGTATTAACTTCAGCTAAAGTCGAGATATCAACCTAAAACACATCTAAATAGCTCTAGTACAGTCAGGCGTTAATAGGAATGCTCTGGCAAAAAAGTTATTGAGACTTCTTCCTAGCGGTACTACCTTTCAGTAGATGAGATAACATAAGCTTTATTTATATAATTTACAGACTACAAGTAAATTGTATGGAGGATTGCTTATCGACTATTCTTTGATTTTTTTTGTTTCTTAATTGAGAATTATTTGCAATATGTACTTATTTTTTGTTATATTAAAAGTACCCAGTGTCATAGAAATATTCCCACAACATCGGCTAAATCAAGCAAATTTTATGCGGGAATTTACGCAAAATCAACTATTTTCGCCTGTTTTCAGGTTATGTAATCTCAGCTTAGGAATCTATATTTACCAAGATTCCCACATATGGAAATGGTTAGCTAAACCGCCATATTACTGACAAAAGTACTGTATACATCAGACCTGTGATATTGATATCACGATAATAGCTAGATATGTCAAAGATTTATGGGAACGCCTGAAATTTAATAGTATGTATTAATTAGCTATAAAGTACATACGAAACTTTTTCCGTCAGCCAACAAAAACCGAAAGTCATTGTGATATTGCTGCTAATACTCCAAAAAATCAATTTTTTTTGCCCGACTAGATAAGAAACAATACAAAATTAATTTTCAACTTACGGTAATATCTCTCCCAAGATTAGTTAACACCAATATGGAAATTTTATTAACCAAAAAGACGTTTAGTTAAAATGATGTTATAACGTGGCTACCTAGTTTTTAGCAGTAAATGCCGATTATTCTCATTTCTTTTTCGATTTGAAGATATTGTAGCCAAGATGACAATATCACCTTCTCATAACCCTTTGTCCAAAAAATTAACTAATGAGTAAAGTTCGATGAATACTTTTTTTTGTTCTGACCATGCGCGAGAAGTAGGAGAAGATATTATTGGTAGTGCTACCAATTACCAAACTTATATTTTAGTTGAATGTCCTCAACCATGGACATATAATGCCTTTAATTCTAAATGGGTTCCCAGTAATTTACAAAAGTTGGTAGAAGAAGTATCCCGTGCTAAATTGCCCGTCAGGTTTTTGTTGATTGCTAATGATTTTTCCCATAAAGTAGACTATACAACTCTGTTAATTTATCAAAAACAAGAGGGGCTAAGTAGTGGATTCCAAAAACACGAATTTAAACTACCACATATTGAGCAAGTAGCCGCCGTAGTCAAACAATGCTTGTGGGGCAAAATGCCTGATGCAGAAACAGAAACAAACATCACCAGAGATATTTTAGTCTGTACCCACGGTAGCCATGATCAGTGCTGTGCTAGATATGGTAATCCTTTTTATTTTCATGCAGCTGCTAATATTGCTGATTTGGCATTGGATAATGTGCGGATTTGGAAATCTAGTCATTTGGGTGGACATCGATTTGCACCCACAGCTATAGATTTTCCTAATGGCAGATATTACGGGTTTCTAGATCAAGAATCATTTCGGTCAATTTTGACCCGTACAGGTGATATTCAGTGCTTAAATAAAGTATATCGAGGCTGGGGGATTATCCCAAATCCACTTCAGATATTAGAAAAAGAACTAATGCTTTGTCATGGATGGAACTGGTTTAATTACAAAGTAGCCGGCAAAATCATTCAGCAAAGTTTAGATAATAATACGATATTAGCTGAGTTAACATTTGAAGAACCCTGTGGTTCTCTATCCACGTATCAAGCTCAACTGATTAAAGATCAAACTAAGACGCTAAAACTGAAGAGTTCTTGTAATTCTAAAGAAGATTCTGTAATTGTTAAATATGTTGTAGATAGAGTGGGAATTGTCTGTAAGAAAGTTGCAACTTATAGTACATAAAAAGCTAAGTTAACAACTCATTTAAGGGTTGCTATCTACCAAATAATTATTGTCAAAAAATAAGTTTGTTTTAAATCATCTTCAGTGAAACCCTGAATCATTGGTGATTTTCCACAAATTATATTTATGGTTATTGATAAATCAATGCAGAAAGAATAATAAACCTGAGTTCGGGATAATCTGAAACCTCGATTCTGTCGTGATTCTGACTGAATACTTACGATATATCCACCGCGAGCGAAAGGAAGTGTAACCACGCAACTACAACGGGTTTGGGATTGATTCCCTTCTCCTAAGGAAGACACGGTGCGAACGCTCGCAATGACAACGTTTCTACTGGATATGGTATTTCAATACTGTTCAGTTAAGGCTAAAAACTAAAATTAGTGGTAGTGGTAGGTTGGGTTGCGCTATCGCTTAACCCAACCTACTTTTTTTCTTAAGTGAACCGTATTGTATGATATTTAGTTCTTAACCCGAACTGACGTTAATTAATAAGTTTAGACGCTTTCGCTTTGGATGTTGGGTTACAAACTGATGAACGCCGATAAATGGCAATAAACATAGGTTGGTTTGTTCACGTCAGCGTTGCGAAGTCACATAACGTGAAACCCAAAGCTGATAAAAATATTGGGTTTCCTGATATCAACCCAAGCTAAAAATTTTGGATCTTATTTAATTCCCCATCCTAAGTACCCAACATTTGCAAATTATGTAAAGTCGCGTACAGTCCTCCCTGCTGCAACAATTCCTCATGACTTCCCTGTTCAATTAATTCGCCTCGTTTCAATACCAAAATTCGATCAACATTGCGAATTGTTGATAGACGGTGAGCAATAATAATGGCTGTACGTTTTACCAAAAGCTGGTTTAATGCCTCTTGCACTAAAGCTTCTGTACTCACGTCTAAACTAGCGGTGGCTTCATCCAGTACCAAAATTTGGGGATTGCGAATTGCAGCACGAGCAAAGGCTAAAAGTTGCTTTTGACCACTAGAAATATTTGTACCTCGTTGTCGCAGTTGAGTATTGTAGCCTTGAGGTAATTGCTCAATAAACTCAGCAATATTTGTGTTACTTGCAGCTTGTTTAATGGCATCAAAAGTGTAGCTATCACCTAAAGTAATGTTGCTTTTAACATTACCCGCAAACACAAAGCCTTCCTGCAAAATTACCGCCATGTAACGCCGTAAATCTGCCTGTGGTAAATCTCGGATATCTATACCATCAACTAAAATCCTACCTTTTGTGGGTTCGTAAAGTCGGCACAAAAGACGAATAATCGAACTTTTACCTGCACCAGTAGGGCCGACTAATGCCACTTTTTCACCTGGATGAATAATCAAGTCTAAGTCTTTAATGACATAATCATCATCTTTATAGGCAAACCAGACATGTTCAAAGCGAATTTCTCCCAATTCCTGTGAAGTAGTGAAGTCTTGAGATTCCAAACTGGCAATAATTTCATCTATGTAACCAAGTCGAGAATCAATGATGGAAAGGTTGTGATCAGTCTCTGAATCTAAGTTCTCAACCTTAGTGGCATCTTTGATTTCTATCGGTTCATCTAAAATGTCGGTAATCCGTTCAATAGCAGTGAAGCCTGCTTGAATAACGGTGAATTTTTCGGCAAAATCTCTTAAAGGGTCAAATAGGCGTTGGGCATATAAGATAAATGCAGATAACACTCCAAATGTGAGATCTTCACCTAAAAGCAACCAACCACCTAGCCAAAGAACTCCAGCGATCGCAGCTAGTCCGATCCATTCTAGGGTAGCCGAAACCGATGAATCATAAAAGATGGTTTGATCTACCTGGTGGGTGTAGCGTTTGTTAGTGTGGCGAAACAATTCAGCATTAAATCTTTCTCGGCGGAACAACTGTACTACATTAATGCCAACCACATTCTCTTGTAGTTGAGAGTTTAGAGCAGACAGTTCTTCCCGCGCTTTATAGTTGGCTTTACGGTACTGTTGCTGAAAGATAATGATTAACCAAGTGATGGGCAATAACATCACCAGCAGCAAGCAAGCAAGTTTCCACTCAATAGACAGCATAATCCCGATGATTACCAGCATGGTAAACACATTGGAGATAATACCGATGGCCCCAGTGGAAAAAACATCCCCCAGGACTTCTACATCGCTGGTGAGTCGAGTAATTAATTTACCGATGGGTGTCCGAGCAAAGAAATGCACCGCTAGAGATGTCACATGATGAAATAAGTCTTGGCGGATGGCGGCCGTGATTTTTTGTCCCAACTTCTGTAGGACATAACCCTGAACACCAGTTAAGAGCAATCGGATGGCGATCGCAATGAGAATGATTACTTGCAGGATAGTTAGCCCTTGCGACAAGGGGCGATTCCTGAGAAACTCATAAGTGCTGGGTTCGTTGCGAATTAAAGAAATCACCTGGCCAATCAGCAGTGGTTGTACCGCGTTAGCTAACGCGATAGGCACAAGTAGCAACATTGCCAGTGTCAGCAACAGTCCACTGCGACGGGCATAAGGCACTAGACGTAAAAACAACCGCCAGTCACTGTTACCCCAGCGGTTTTGTCTATAAGATTTTTTTAAGGTCTGGTAGATGCTCATAGTAAGAGCAATTATATTAATTTTTGCAATAGGAAAAACACGTTTTCTTAATGTAGCATTCTCACTGTGGCTTTGATGCTATGTATAGAAGATTGGACGATAGCTCAAAGCGATCGCAGAGCGTATCGGAGGTAATTTCCCTGACGGAATTTAAAATTGTAGTATTTATAGCACAATAAATATGTAATTATACTAACACTATCAACAGAAGTGCGATCGCCTCATGGTCACATCCTAATATATTGCGAAAAATACCCTAGATCTAATGATCTGAGGGCATTCTCAAATTTATTTAACTGATCAGCTTCAGCGCATAGTCACAAATTCTTCAGCAGAAGTAGGATGGATTCCCACTGTGGCATCAAAATTAGCTTTGGTAGCACCCATCTTAACTGCGATCGCTACGCCTTGAATAATTTCTGCGGCACCAGTTCCCACCATGTGGGCCCCTACTACTTTATCAGTGTTCTGATCAACCACCAATTTCATCATGGTTTTTTCGTCTTTACCAGCCAATGTATAGTACATCGGGCGAAAGCGACTACGGTAAACTTTGACTGCATCACCATATTTTTCTCTGGCTTCAGCTTCTGTTAAACCAACAGTGGCCGCTTCTGGTGTGGTGAAAATGGCAGTAGGCACATTCTCATAACTCATGGTGCGAGACTTGTTGCCAAATACTGTATCTGCCAACGCTCGACCTTCATTAATGGCTACAGGAGTTAAATTAATGTTGTCTGTACAGTCGCCCACTGCATAGATATTGTCTTCAGCAGTTTGACTGTATTTATCAACTACAATTGCCCCATTATCATCTACCTGGACTTTGGTGTTTTCCAAGCCCAGTTTTTGGGTATTGGGTTTGCGACCGGTGGCTGCTAAACTCACTGCATCTACAACTATCGTCTCTTCCCCATCACCATCTTTGCGAACTTTTACTAGAAGGCCTGTGTCGCTTTTCTCTATTTTGGTTAATTGGGAGTTGGTGAGAATCCGAATGCCGTGGTTACCCATTGCTTGCTGAATTTCAGTCTGCAAATCTTCATCGAAACCACGTAAAATTTTGTCATGACGAATCACTTGGGTAACTTCGCTTCCCAACCCATGGAGAATACAAGCAAATTCGGAACCGATGTAACCTCCTCCCAAAATGACGATGTGTTTTGGTTGTTGTTTGAGGTGGAAAATATCATCGGAGGTCATGGCATATTCAATACCGGGAATCTCTGGCTTTACAGGACGCCCACCCACAGCAATTAATATCTTGTCGGCGGTGACTTGACGTTCCCCTACCTGAATTGTATGAGCATCAATAAACTTGCCATAACCCTGCAAAATTTCCACTTTGGAGTTATCCAGCATTCGTTGATAAATGCCATTCAGGCGAGTCACTTCATCGTTGACCGCCGTAATCATTTTTTCCCAATCTAGAGAACTCTTGACTAAACTCCAGCCATATCCTTGGGCATCTGCAAACAGTTCTGGAAAGTGGGAAGCGTAGACCATTAATTTTTTGGGGACACAGCCACGATTTACGCAGGTTCCGCCTAGTCTATCAAACTCAGCAACCCCTACTTTGGCACCATATTCGGCAGCTCGTCTGGCAGTTGCAATGCCACCAGACCCTGCACCAATTACAACTAAATCGAAATCGTGCTTCATGTGTCCCTCAAGTTTTAGATTTTCAATATAGGGGGATGGGGACTGGGGGTAATGGGGAACTCAGGGCCCCCTCTGGGGATAAAGGGCAATGGGGATTGGGAAGTTTTTCTCCCCTGTCCCCTGCTCCCTGCCCCCCTGCTTCTATTTTCGTACCCATTCCCTAAAAACGTTAGTTACACAGCGGCAGCTGTTCTAGCTTCTTTGAGGTAACCCAACATGGTGTCTGCATCCGAAACTTCAAAAGGATCGGTGGGGCAGTTATCAATGTGGCCTGCCTCAGTAAAAATCTTTTCGATTTTGCCGTCATTGACTACCATCGAATAGCGCCAAGAACGCATTCCGAAGCCTAAGTTGGATTTATCAACTAACATCCCCATTCTACGGGTGAATTCGCCATTGCCGTCAGGGAGTAAAAATACTTTTTGTGCGCCTTGCTGTTTGCCCCACTGGAACATGACAAAGGCATCATTTACAGATACACATACTATTTCATCAACTCCCAGGGCTTTGAACTCGTCATAGAGTTCTTCATAGCGGGGAAGGTGGGAGGTAGAGCAGGTGGGTGTAAATGCTCCAGGTAGTGAAAATACTACAACACGCTTGCCACCGAAAATATCTTGAGTTGTGCGGTCTTCCCAGCGATAAGGGTTGGGGCCAGAAATAGACTCATCGCGCACGCGGGTTTTAAATACAACGTTGGGAACTCTTTCGATAACAGCCATATTAATCTTGATTGATGAGTTAGTTTTTTAGTTTGTGATTGCATGTTGCTTACACTATCTCAGAATAATTCTGATTTAAGAAAAATTCAATAGTTATCAATACTTATTTCTTTAGTTAATTAAAACATAATCTTAATTAATTACTGGGATCGATTATAATAGGAGAACAAATCATCAACAGGCAAGATGTAGCAGCAAATATGCAGCAAGAGGCACACACAATTATTCAAACCTTAAAATCCAAGGGTTTGAGGGTGACTCCTCAGCGGTTTGCAGTTTATGCAAATTTGTTATCTCGAGCAGACCACCCCACAGTTGAAATTATCCTGGCGGATCTCAATAAAGATTTTCCAGTGTCATCTCAGGCAACTATATATAGTTCGTTACAAGCCCTGCGAGAAGTGGGACTTGTGCGGGAGGTGCTGCTAGAAGAGGGGGTTTGTCGCTATGATGCGAAGATTGAACCCCATCATCACTTTTGTTGTCACACTTGTGGGGCAATTGAAGATATTGCTTGGGAAACTTTCCAGTGCATAGATATGCAGAAGTTAGGCCCTGGTATGCGCGGCGAAAGCTATGAAGTAATTGTGCGGGGTTGGTGCGATCGCTGTAATTTAGAATAGACTAGTACAGCACGGCGTAAATAGGCATACCATTTGAAATTGTCAAATAGCCTGTTTGATAAGCTTTTTGACTTTTGACCCTTCGACTAAGCTCAGGGTAAACTTTTGACTTCCGCGCAGCGGTACTAGGGGCTACTTGAGGACTTTATGTAAAGCTAGTAGCAATTCGTTGATAGTGTAGGGCTTTGGTAAAAATGTCTGCGTACCAGTGTTCATCACTTCCCCTAACCTACTTTTAGACATCAGACCGCTGGTGGCAATGATTTTCACCTGGGGGTTAATTTTTTGCAAGGTGCGGATAGCAATTATTCCATCTAATGAAGGCAACATGATATCCATCAGTACAGCACTAATTTTGTCTGCATATTTAGCATATAGTGCGATCGCCTCGATGCCATCACCAGCAATCATGGTTTGGTATTGGTGCGTTTCTAGCGATATGCGGGTAATATCCTGAATCGCAGCCTCATCATCTACAATCAAAATTAATTCCCCATGTCCGATAGATGTTGTTAAATCTTCGGGAATGGGTGTTTCGGTTTCCCCTACTGCTGGCAAGTACACCTTAAAATTGGTACCACGTCCCATTTCACTGTAAACATTCACAAAACCACCGTGGCTTTTGGTGATGCCAATGACGGTAGAAAGCCCTAAACCGGTACCTTGTCCTACGGGTTTGGTGGTGAAAAATGGTTCAAAAATTCTATCTAAGACTTCCTCAGAAATACCAGTTCCCGTATCCGCAACCGTAATTACTATATATAATCCTTCTTGGGCTTCCAGATTCATTTGAGCATAATTTTCATCTAGCCATAAATTTTCCGCAGAGATGGTTAAAGTGCCACCATTGGGCATAGCATCGCGGGCATTGACGCATAAGTTCATGAGTACCTGATGCAATTGGGTACTATCTCCAGACACCATCCATAAGTCGTGAGGGATATCAGTAGAAATTTCGATGGATTTGGGGAAGGTTTCTTTGAGAATTTTTGACACTTCCACAATCAGGTGTCTCACTTGCAAAGTGATGCGCTTACCTTCTACACCCCTTGCAAACGACAACACTTGCTTGACTAAATCGGCTCCTCGTCTAGCGTTAATTTCCAGAATTTCCAACAGTCGCTGAGTCCGCTCATCAGCATCGGGGAACTTTAACGGTAGTAGTTGCGCTCCGGCGAGAATTGGGGTCAAAATATTGTTGAGGTCGTGAGCAATACCACTAGCTAAAGTGCCGATGCTTTCTAAGCGTTGAGCGCGAAATAATTGAGATTCTAAATGCTTCTTCTCAGTAATATCCGTATCAACAATGAGAATTGATTTCGGTTGTCCCTGGGGATCGCGTACCAAACTCCAACGACTGGCTACTAAAACTTCTTTCCCTGCTTTAGTGACTTTAGTAAGTTCGCCTTGCCATTTACCTTTGGTAATCACATTTAACAAAGCCACTTGAACTTCTTGAGAGGCTTCATTATAAAGAAACTCATTGACATTTCTACCCAGAGTTTCTTCAGCCTGCCAGCCATAAAGATTTTCTGCGCCTTGATTCCAAAAGAGAATCAGGTTTTCTAAATCACGTACACAAATGGCATCAGTGGTGATATCTAATAATGCTGCTTGTTCACGAATTTTTGCTTCGGCTAGCTTGCGTTCATGAAGTGCAGCTTGCTGTTCGCTAATATCGATACTTGCACAAGTAATGCCGATGATTTCCTGGGACTCATTGCGTAATGGCTCAACAGTCAAATCATAATAACGAGTTCCTTGGGGAGTAGTTATAGATACTTCTTCCCTAGTACCGATGCCGTTACTCAGCACACTATGTTTAATGGCAGTCAGACGTTGGGCATCTTTAGTTGGAATGAGAGCGAAGTCATCTTTACCCAACATTTCTTCAACTGTCCAACCAGGAAAGGGGTTATAAACCCAGGTATAATTTAAATTCTTGTCTTGGTTAAAAACAAATATAGGAGAATTTTTCAGGGCAACCCGAAATCTTTCTTCACTCTGGCGCAGGGCATTTTCTGAACTTTGACGTTCAATGGCGTAGCGCATAGAGCGTACTAGTAAGTCGCCATTAACTTGTCCTTTGACTAAATAATCTTGAGCGCCTTCTTGCATTGCTCGCAGTGCTAGGGTTTCATCATTGATTCCCGTTAACACAATAATCGGAGTTGCTTTCGCCTTACGAGTTGCTCTGACAAAGGTTTCTAGTCCCTGGCTATCGGGCAACGATAGATCTAACAACATCACATCAAAGCTATCTTGAGCTAGATACTCAAGGGCTTCTGAGAGTCGCTCCACTGGCTGCAACTCTACTTGGACTGTAGTTACTTCTTGTAATATCTCTTGTAATAAAAAGACATCACCAGGATTATCTTCAACTAATAAAACTTTAATCAATGAACCTGCCATTTTGATTACTCCGGTGGCAGTTTTACGATGGCAAACCAAAAATTTTCGATGGATTTTACAATTTTAACGAATTGGTCGAAATCAACTGGCTTTGTGATAAAGCAATTAGCCGAGAGGTTATAAGCTTTGAGAATATCTTCTTCCGATTGAGATGTTGTCAACACAACTACAGGAATGCGCTTGAGATGTTGATCAGCTTTGATTTCAGCCAGTACTTCCCGCCCGTCTTTTCGGGGTAAGTTTAAATCAAGCAGCACAATATCTGGATGGGGAACCTTAATATATTTGTCTTCCTTGCGTAAAAATGCCATGGCCTCTACGCCATCCTCAACCACATTTAGGTTAATTGAGATTTTGCTATCTTCCAAGGCAATGCGTGTCAATTGGGCATCGCCGGGATTATCTTCTACTAACAAAACCTCAATGGGCATAATTGCTGCTGTCATCTTTACGATAGTTTACCGAATTTGGTATTAGGTATTGAGTAATGGGTAATGGGATCAATTGGAAATTTTTGATCCCCATTACACTTTATCCCCAGAGAGGGCCCCGATTTTCTCGAATCCTACTCCCTAATTCAACATCAAGCACTTTTAACTGGTGTTTCGGGAATTGTGAAGTAGAAAGTCGAGCCTTGACTCGGTTGTGACTCAACCCAGATCCGGCCGCCGTGGCGTTCTATAATCTTCCTACAAATTGCCAACCCAATTCCAGTACCTGGGTACTTACTTCTACCGTGCAACCGTTGAAAAATGACAAAAATGCGTTCAGCGTATTGGGATTCTATGCCGATACCGTTATCACATACAGAGAACAGCCATTCGTTGGCGGGAACTGGGAGGTGTTCATCTGTTTGTGCCGTTTCATCTGAACCTCTAACTGCGGCCAGATGAATTTTCAGTGGTAATTCCCTCCGAAATTTGATGGCATTACCAATTAAGTTTTGTAACACTTGAGTAAGTTGGGTAGGATCAGCCATGACTATGGGTAGGGGGTCATGGGTAATTATGGCACCACATTCTTCAATAGCAATTTTGAGATTAGCGATCGCTCGGTCAAAAACTTCCTGAACATCAACTTCCACAAAGGGCTGTCCCCGACTGGTGACACGGGAATAGTTCAACAAATCATTAATCAAACTCTGCATCCGCCGCGCCCCATCTACAGCATAAGTAATGAACTGTTCGCCATTGGCATCGAGTTGATTGTGATATTTGCGTTCTAGTAGTTGTAAATAACTAGTCACCATTCGCAGTGGTTCTTGTAAATCATGGGAGGCTACATAAGCAAACTGTTCGAGTTCAGCATTAGAACGAGCCAGTTCTTGAGCTTGGTGGGTTTCTTTTTCTAATAGCTGCGATTGAGATAAGGCAATACCAATTTGGTCAGCTAACTGTTGTAGTAATTCCAATTCAAAGTTGTTCCACTGTCTAGGTGTGGCGCACTGATGAGCAATTAGTAAACCCCAAATGCCTTCTCGGACACGAATCGGGACTACAAGGTTAGCTTTGACACCAAAATTTTGCAAAAATTGGCGATGGCAGTCTTGGATATTCGCTTTGTCAACATCTACAATGGCACTGACTCGGCCTTGACGATATCTTTCTACGTAATCTTCCTGAAAGCAGGGGTCAAGAATATTCTGTCCCAGCACCACAGGCCAACCAGGTAACACCGCTTCTTGGACTACTGTTCCTGAACCATCGGCCGCTAGTTGAAAAATTAATACTCGGTCAGCTTGCAGGAGATTTTGGACTTCATTGACGGTAGTTTGGAGAATTTCTGCTAGTTGGAGACTTTCACGAATTTTCAGGGTAATTTCTGCAAATAATTGCGATCGCCTATTTTGACGTTTTAATTCCTCTTCTGCCCGCTTACGTTCGGTAATATCAGTATGAGAACCTACCATCCGCACCACATTACCTGTTTCATCCCAGAGTGCTTGTCCCCGATCTAAAATCCATTTATAACTGCCGTTTTTGCATAAGACACGATGCTCGGTCACATAAAACGGTGTTTTTTTGGCAAAGTGATCCTGAATAGATTGCAGTACCCAATTTAAATCATCGGGATAGACGTGTTTTTTCCATTCATCCCAATTATGGGGAATTTCATGGTCTGCATATCCCAGCATTTCCTTCCAGCGAGTGGAGAAGAACACTTCATTAGTTGTGACATTCCAGTCCCAAATCCCGTCATTGTTACCATGTAAAGCTAAGTGCCAACGTTCTTCGCTAGCCCGCAGTGCTGCTGCTGTATACTGCCGTTCGGTAATATCTTGGAAATACACCGATATACCATCTCGTGCTGGGTAGGCGTGAACATTAAACCAACAGTTAAGCGGCGAATAAAATTCTTCCAATGCCACGCTCATTTGTGTGGCGATCGCTCGCTGATACTCATGGTAAAATTTTGTTCCTACCAGTGCAGGTAAAGCTTCCCAGATGTTTTTACCCAATAGCTCATTTTGGGTTTTCTGCAACAACCTTTCTGCTTGACTGTTGACATAGGTAAACTGCGATTTTTCATCTAAGGCAAAAAAAGCATCAGTAATACTCTCAAGAATATTAGTAATCCGAGTTTTAGCAGCCTCCACAGTGGCCCTAGCTGCTTGCTCTTGAGTAATTAATTCCTCACTAATCCGCGATACCTCAGATACATTACGTCTTAATTCCAGTTGATTAATGACTAAACGACTCAGTGCCACCAGTGCGTCTACTTGTTGTTGACTCAATTGTCGTGGTACCTTGTCAATTACGCATAGGGTTCCCAACATATACCCCTGGGGTGTAATTAAGGGTACACCTGCATAAAAGCGGACATAAGGCTCACAAATTACTACATGATTATTTGCCAGTCGTTCATCAGCCAAAGCATCTGGTACTATCACAACATCCTGGCATTCTTGGCAGAGGTAAGATAACCCAACATTCCGGGGCATTTCCCGGACATCTAAACCTAGTTTGGCTTTGAACCATTGCCGATTTTCATCAATAAAATTGACTAAGGCTATGGGTGTACCACAAATAAAAGCAGCTAATTGGGCGAGATTTTCATAGACTTCTTCCGGTTCCGTATCCAAAATCTGATACTCACGGAGAGCTTGTAGTCTCGCCGCTTCTTGATTATTCGATGCCGTGTTCATTAAAGTTTTATTAAAAGAGCAAAAAATTAAAATTTTATACCAATTAAAAAAAATGTTGGTGACAATATATGCGCTATTAGGCATCCACCCCACATGCCTACAGTGTACACAACAAGTCACCAAAACTGGAGCAACCCAATTTGGTGAGATGGCAAGGCTAGGGATAGGGAACGAGGAAAGCAAATACAACAAACGCAGAATAAGAGCGCGATCGCCTCTTGAACCAAACTCAGAATTTGCAATTTGCGGATAAGTCTATTGTGGAGGTCTTACACAAGTCGCTCCTCCAGGAGAAGATTGATCTGGATAAATTGCTAGAGTATGATAATCAGGCGCCGTATCTTCATAAAGTATTCTGAAAGTATATAAATCAGATCTCCCTTGATCTTCGGTAATTACGGTTAACAGAGTATTATCTGTCTTAGGTAATCCACGAATGTTGAGTCGGGGAATACGCCGCAGGTGAATAACATTCGCGGCTGAGTTTTTACAATCGCCTGAATTAAAATTACGTTCTGCACCAAACTGCATACACATGGGCCCATCAAAATCCATCGTTACTTGTGATGGGTCATTTAACCAAACTTTTTTAATAGTTTTACCAGTGGGAAGAAAGCTTAAATTGGTACCTTGCTGATAAGAAACTGCGATAGTTGGTACTACTCCCCCTAGTCCTTGTGCTTGACAAGAAAACATGGAACGCAGAACAGCGTTGTTAGCTACAGCACGACCTGTCAACAATAACATTGCTGTAGAAAAAATTAGGGAAGCTATGTGAATAGGTTTCATGAATGTAAAGTTGATTTTCCCAATGACCAATGAACAATGATTTACCCTGAGCGTAGCCGTACGAATTAGAACTGCATCATGCGGTTAACATAAATTTCTACTTCTCTGCCAGCTGGTACATACCAAACGTTAGTTTGTTGCATCATTTGGGAAATTGCTTGTTGATTGCGTTGGGAAATTTGGGGAACTACAGAGTTTAAACCACCTTCTACAATTCCCGCTGCTAGATTACGTTGGGGGTTAGAGCTGGTAACAACAGTACTACCACCATTGGCGGTGACAACTTGGGTATCAGTCCGGTTAAATAATTCTGCGGCTTTACCAATACCCCCCAAAACGAATAATCCGGCGTCCATCCCGGCTATAGATGAACCTTTATCGGGAAACTTATCGGCTACTAAAGGTCTGCCTTGGGGAGCGCGCACAATTAGGGCATTGCTGGGTAAGCTTCTTTCTGTGAGTTCGCCGTTTTCTTGGGAGATCACTTTGACCACATCTAGCCGCAGCAAACCTTGTTCAGAAATAGAATTAATTTCCGCTAGTAATTCGGTATTAGTAGGTAAAACAACTTCGCCATCCACATTTTTTAGTGGTTCTTTCAACTGCAAAACAAATATATTGGCGCTTTCATCGCCTTCGTTATTTCTAGCTCTAGTAGTTTCGCCAAATACAGCTGTTGCTAAAACCGCTTTGGCACTAGTACCAGCTTTAACTGATTTCGAGTTGGCTGATTGTGTTTGGCTGATTAAAGACTCTTGCTGTGGTGGTGGCTCTTGGTTGTAGTTATTTGGCTGGGGTTCCGCATTATTAGAATTATTAGGAGGAATATTTTCTGGGGTATTTCTAGCGGCTTGAACACTTGATTGGCCCGTAACAGCAACCTGACCATAACTACCTAATTTGGCTAACCTTGTCCATTCCTCAAGGGGGTCTGGTGGAGATGGTGGAGTTGCTGGTGGAGCAGGTACGGGAGCAGGTGCAGGAGTTGGAGCAACTGCAATTGGGGGTAAAGTCGGTGGAGCTGAGTAAGGTCTTTCCACGACGCGCTCAACTACCTGTGGTGCTGCGGCGGTTTGTACAGGTATGGGTGTCCTGGTAACGGTAGGCGATGGTGTGTTTACCCGTGCAGTTTCTACCCTTGTAGCTGGTCTATTTCTGAGATTTTGTTGGGCTGCGGTGATTGCTTGTGATTGTTCCGCAAGGGCTAATTTGGTTTTAAGAGTTTCTATTTCTTGCTCTAAATTTTGCTGGCGGGGTTCACTAATTGGTGGTGATGGAGCTGTAGAAGACGCGAGATTATTACTGCTGGGTCTTTGATTGGTGGAGTTCATCATCTGTGATAAGAACAAACCAGCTACTAAAACTACACTTAAAGTAGCACCAGCCACCAACAATAATTTCGCAAAGGGGTTGGATGAAAGGGGTTGTTGAGTGGCAATATCTTGGGGCTGAGACTCTAATGGCTGCTCGCTGACTGCTTCTTCTACTTCGTTAACTTTGACCTTTGGGGCTTCTTCTTTAAAGCCAACCAATTTAGCCATCCTCGATTCCCAATCTGAAGAGTCTACTTCCGGTTGATAGGTATCAGCGATTGGTTGAATGAAATTTTGTGTGGTAAGTTCTGACTGAATTGAATAAGAAGTCATGATGTATTGCTTGGTTGTAAAATTTACTGAATTTTAATTTCCGGAGCAGTTACTTTCTTTTATGTCACATATTTGATAAATTTCTAGTCTAGCTTCACCTAGACGATAGGCTGCTAAATGCCAAGGCAGTGGCTTTGCTGGTAGTGAAGCTGCTGGTTGATCGATAGCTCGTACTAAGATTTGTTTATTGAATGGGGTTGATGTTCCCAGATTATTAGAACCACTAAAGGTTAATTGATTAGCCAGCATTTCTACTTTCCAACTACCATCATCTAAGGGAACTGGTTGAGAAATTCTTTCTATTACTAATACATATTCGGTTCCTTGATTGATATTGGCAAATTGTGCCGATGAATTTAAATTAGTAATTTCTGCCTGAAATTTTGGTTTTAAATTATTAGCTAAAAGTTGTGAACTAATTTCCCATACTGTCATGGGCGGCTGTTGACGTGACCAAGTAAGCATCAGGGTCATGGTTTCACCCACAAAGCGGCGAATTGTTTCTGGATGTCGCTCATCACTTGGATTGGGATCGACGGTAATTGCCCGACCATCTGTGAGTTGTACTAGACTTCTGGGTGTTAATTGCTGCTTTAAATCCTGCAACAGAGAACCGTTGAAAAAGAGTAAAAGTAAGGTAAATAAATGCAAACCGAATGTAACTACGGCTAACAGTGGCAGGATGCTACTTTTTTTATTTTCTGGTTTGATTAGTTGCATGAATATTCAAAATTGATAATGTTTAAAGTTTTTGTTTTATCTTGTAAAATTATTGTTGCTAGAGCCATTTACACAGGGATTGAATTTATCATCATTCAGACTACTATAGTCATCGACTAAACATAAGTTTCTCATTTCATAAATTTCTAGTTTATTGGCACGATTACTATAAATTGCTTGTTGAATATCTGTGCGAGTATCCGATAGGGGATAGGGAAAATAATCTACGGCTCTGACTAAAAAATCTTTATTAAAAGGTGTAATACTTCTACGATCATCATCTCTTTTTTTCTGCACCAAGTCGGCTACCATACCAACTCGCCACTGACCAGGGGCAATTTGTTCGGGAGGATAAATGCGTTGAATTACTAACTCTGCTGACATAGCTTGGTTAGGACTATTGGAAAATACTTCCGGCGGTGTCATTTCGGCGATCGCACTTAAAAAACCTTTACGAAAATCTTCGGAGATGGCAAAACCGGCTACCCAACTACTGGTAGTTACTTTTTGGCTACCACCTTGGGGTGTTCTGACTGTAATTCCTGGATCTGGTTGGGGTTTTGCGGCTTCTTCAATGGTTTGCACTGGGAGAGTTCCCGACCAGTTAAACATGGTTGTCATGGTTTGACTAACGAATTGGCGAATTACTTCAGGATCTCTCGCTAAATCATCAGTAGCAACTAGCGGTTGTCCGTCGATCATCTGGACAAAGTTGGGTGGTTTTCTCAGGCTGAGTTGACGAATATTCAATCCTTGCAAGATGAATAAAAATAATACCAAGACATGCAAACTGAAGGTAGCGATCGCAAAGCTCGTTAAAATACTACTACCTGTTTGTTTTCTTTTGTTAAGTAAATTCACCATTGTCTTATTTTCACCCTGTCTACCCAAAATTAAATTCTGTCTTTTACCAAAGCCGCTGTATTACTAATAGCACTAAAAACCGCAAATCCCCCAGCACCAGCCACCACTAAAGATAACAATGGGGCTAAAATTCCTAGAAAAATTATGAACCACATTAAGTCAGGATTAGCATTAGGATTTTCTGCTGGGCCATTAATAATTACCGCAGCAGTTACCGCAGCAATGATATTAAATGATATCTTGGCAATTCCCGCCGAGAAAAACCCAGTCATCCAGGCAAAAATCGGCTTTCCCGCCCCAGGTAGCAAAGACGCACCCACAGCTAATGGCCCTAAAGCTGCTATCAGCAACATGGTCGCTTCAATTAAATTTTGAAAGGCATATTGCAGAGAAATTAAAAAGCTTTTGATACTGGTTTGGGCTGTATTTCCTAATAAAGCATTAAAGCTGGTATCCGAGATATTTCCTGTGCCGAATTTTAATGAAATTACCTGATTTTCTAGTCTTTGAATCCAAATTCTATTACCGTATAAATTTCTATATTCGCGCCAGAGATTATCGATTTGGTCGCTGGCTTTAGCAAAACATTGGGTTTGTTGTTCTCCAGTTAAAGACTGACAAGGACGTAGTAAAGACCCAGCTACTTCTTCCGCCAAACTCATATTTAATGCTTGCTGATAAGTTTGTTCAGCATCGGCTGTAGTGACTACTTGCTGATTGACTGTGTTGATAAAGTTTCGTACACCCAATGTCAATGTCGAAAGTATACTGCCATTTCCGGCATTACTTAATAGTACAACGACAATAAAAGGCCAAATTAAACCGGATATGGGGCGAGAATATTCACTGTAGATGACATCTTTGAGCCACTGCACCATGAAAAATAATAAAGTACCCACAGCGAAAAACACACCCAGATTGGTTAGCGCTCCATATAAGTTGTTGCTGGTATTATTTTGTAATAAATCTAGCCATTGATTATCCCAACCTTCTGCCATACTTCTGGCAGTTGCTGCACCACTGTCTAGGGTTTCATTGATGCCAATTTCAGGAAATATCTGTAAAAGATGCAGATGCATTTTGGTTCACGGGTTTTTAGGGAAGTTAATTAAATGCAAGGATAGTTTGCTTGATGTTGTAGTCAGGTCTTTTTTAACAAACCGCAAAGGACGCTATTAAGTATTTAGGATTGTTTTACTAATTTTCTTCTCTACCCCACAAATCTATTTGCGAAGTTGTGCGAAGTAATCTGGCAGCTTCTGTTGATCCATCAACTCTGCGAGCGCGATTCATTTCTTCCATTTGCTGGGAAATGTTGGCTAAATTTAAGTTGGAGTATTGCAGAGATTGCTGGGTTTGGATTGATTGCGCCAGTGTTTCACTAATAATTTTTGTTTGTTCTTGTTGGAGTTTAATAGATTGTAGTTGTAGATTGCTTTTCTCGCTTTCTAAGTTAGCTAATGGATTTGTGGTAACTAAGTTAGCAGCAGCAGTAGCAAGTCTCTGAAAAATATTATCGGATTCCTGAGAAATTTGTTCAATGTTATCTAGAATGGCTTCAGTATTTTGCAACTTGGATTTTAATCGTACTTGTCCATCTCTACCCATAATACTTTCTATGGAACTACGGGTAATTAAACGATTAATTTCATTGCTTAATGCATTGGCTCGTACAACTGGATTATTCTCAAACTTATCTGTTGTGGGATTAAACAATAAATCCTGACGTGCTTTGCTACCAGCCTCTATGGGGTTAGGTATATTTAATTCTCCTGAAGAATTATTTAAAGCATTTTGACTTCTTGTTTCCAGAGGTCTTACGGTTTCGCTGAGATTATTTCTGAGATAATTTTGCATATCTACAGAATAAGATTGAAAGTCAGTCCAAACATTGCCTAATTGTGCCATTGCTGGTAGGACTAACAACCCTGAAAAAGCCAGTGTGAAAAAGGTAGTTTTTCGCATATATCCCTGAAATAACATGAAAAAAGTGTGTAGCTATTCTCGGTCAATATTGAATGTTCACTAGTTTTTATCTTAATTAACTACCACGCAACGAAGCTACTAGTTGCCGGGCAAATACAGAAATTGCTTCATATTTATCGTTGTAACGTAGCATTGCTTGTTGGCGTGCAGTTTGTTCATTGGGGTTGTTAGCAACTACTGCCAATTGTTCATATCCTGGATAGTAACGACAGAAGGTATAAATGCCGTTATCATCTAACAACCATTGGCTATAAATGCCTTCTTTGCGAGGGAAAAAGCTTTCTGTGGCATTACGAGAAATAATATCGCGGGGATATTTTAAGATGCTGACAAAACTATCTACTGCTACTGGCTGGATACGACCAATTAAGCGTGTAGTTAAGTTTTGTAGAATTTTGGATGCGGCTTTGGATTTGGCAATGGTATCAGGGTCTTGTGCTGATAAAATTACCCGAATCCCTGCTTTAGCTCCGTTGGCGCAAATTCTGCCGACTAAATCAGAAATTTGGTCAAATTCAAATAAAATTGGGGCTTCGTCAATAAAGAAGATGGAAGCGGGACTGCTTAATGCACGTCGCAACGCCGCAGAATAAGCGCTTAAAGATAATACGGCGGCATCTTCGTTATCTGATAAGTTTCGCAGGGCAAAAACTAAAAGTTGGGCATCTGTGGGAAAGCTAGATGGTGCAGAAATGGATTGTCCTACGCGGCTAGAAAGCCAAAATCGCAGGCGCAGTTGAATTTGACTGAGGGCATCATCAACTCTGCCACTGAGAGATTCTAATTGCAGATGTTCTGGTGAACAGAAATACAAAAAGTCTTTTAAGGTAGGGGTTTTTTGCCAAGCTTCACTACCAAATCCTCCAGCTATAGCTTGTTGATATCGCTCTTGAATACTTGCATCAGCAAAGAAAGCACTTAAAGCTAAGTTGATGAGGGAACGTACGGTTTGGGCTAGCAGTTGACTTTCGGTGGATGAACCCAAAACCATTGTCATGAGAGCCGATTCTAAAAAGCCAGTATAATCGAGCAGGCGATCGCGCTGTTGTTCTGGAGAAAGCGATCGCAAATCTGGCTGTTCAAATAAGTTATTTGATTGTTTGGAAATATCAAAATAAGCGCCATTGCCCTCCATGAACTCGGTATAGTCGGTAAAGGTGGATGAGCCATCAGGTTTGGGAAAGTCCAAGGCGACTACGGGAATACCATGAGCTAAGGCTTGGGTTAAAATTCCTGACACTAATACTGATTTACCAGCACGAGTTGTCGCAAATAGCGCTAAATTTTTGTGTTGGTTAAATAAATCTAGGTGTATGGGTGTTCCTCCTTCTTCAGCAATCAACTCGAAGCCGTGGCTATCTCCAGCTTTGGTGATGACTAAGGGCATTAACCCAGGAACTTCACTAGTTAAATACAATTGACGACGGTTAAAGGGTTTAACTAACAAACCTTCCCAAACTATTGGTAAAGATTGTAGCCAAATTTTCCAGGTATACTCTATTTCTCTAATTACCTGGGCTGGGCGTTGAAAGCAGTTTTCAATATATCTTGTGGCTTGGTCTAATTGTTCCACGTTGGGACGATGCACAAAAATCGCTACACTCGTATATATTGGCACCGCTCCTTCATACAATTGTTCCTGGGCTGCTACGGATTTTTTTAATTTTAATTGCGCGTTGACATCAATAGTTTTACTTTTTTCTTGAGCCATGAGTGCTGTCATGTTTGACTGTTTCAACACTCGTTGCAAAGTAGTTTTAACTAATGCTGGGTTAGCGGCTGTTAACTCACAAAAAATTTCTGTATCTACTACTGTTTCTCTAGCTAGCAGTTCCCACAAATAACGCAACTGAGAAAATTTATTTTGCCAACCACCAGGTTTTTCTAAAAATGTCAACGCGCCAATATACTTGTTTTTCACGTTAACCCAACGGCGGTCGGCACAAGGTACACCAGACTCCATCAACAAGGTTGTGCTGTGAATATTTTCTATCAGTAATCTGGTACTAGGTAAATCTGAATTTACTTGTTCGTGTAATCCATTTTCATCTAAATGAATTAGTTGGGGAATTTCTATAGGTTCGGTATCATTAAATCGCTGCCAAGCGTGGGCCCATAATTCATCAGCATTTAAAGGTTTGACATCTAAACCCATTTTGTTAGATAACAACTGTTCCCATCGGGAAAAACCTTGTTGGTAAGCTTTGATGATTAATGTTTCGATGCGCTGATTCTGCACATCTGCCAGTTCACCTTTGAATTTTAACCACCATACTTCAGCTTTGGATAAAAGTTTCTCAATCCAATCGTCTGCTTGGGTCGTATTTGGTTCTATGGTGTAAGTAACATAAATTTTGAGAAATTTTGGCTTGCGAATCCCCGAAGTAGTCAGTTCTTGAATTCTGGCTCTTTCGGCTGTCAGTAAATATTTGATATCCCGTGATGGTGTGTGCCTTACTAAGTCGCCTAGTTCGTGTTGGCGTTGTTTATCTGAACTAAAAGACCCCATATGTAAGGTCATTTTTTCACCTTCGGGAATATCTTTTAATCCAGATTCGATGTTATTAAAAATTGTGTCTATTTGTTCACTTCTTAAGGTAGTGTGGATGCCTCGGCATTCAAAACCAAAGACAAAGCAAAACTTATCTTTTTGGGTTCCTTTATTTAAAATGTAAGCGCCGATATCGCGTCCGTTCAGCGAAATGCCGAGCATTGTCGCCAAATGTAACGCATCTTCAAATGGTGTCAATCTACTTTCTTGACCTGCGAGACCGACGCTTTGTTTTCCGATTTTTTGCTTCATGATTAACTTCTAGCAAGCTTTGATAACGAGCAAAGCCTCTTGTCCAAGTGGGAACTCCAATAAATTTGCTTAAAAACCGCCAACTCCTACCACCAGTTAATATCCACCAAGTTGCTATCCCCCAGCCAGCAATCAATACTGTCCACAACCATCTTTGAAAATCATCGGCAAAAATCCCTCCGAAAACTCCATTGACAATAAAGTAAGCAGCTAACACAATTACCAGCCAAGGGAAAATTTGATCAGCCGGAATTGGCCCTAATGATGGTTGTGATCCTAGGATTTGATTGACTGGACGAAATTCTGGTTCTCGTTCTTGAGACATAAGACATTTCTTAACTTTACTTCATCTGACCCATAAGAGATGAATTAGTTAGTGCTATCCCCAATTACAAAGCCTGTCAGCACATCAGCGACAGTTACAGCAACCACTACTAACAAGGGAACTCTAGCGATACTTTGCCAATCTTCATCTTTACGGACGGCGTTAATGACACCAATGAGAGAAACAGCTATATAGAGTAGATAAATTGCTCGCAACACGTTGAATATTAAACTGACTGCTGCTTGGGTATTAGTATTGCTTCCTGTACCTTCTGTTAAAGTAGTTCTAAAAAAATTTTCGGCTCTACCAAAAAATTGTGCGTTTGCCGTCCCTGCAAAATAGTCTAACCAAAATAAACTGAGGATGATGGCTGCTGCAAATATTTGTAATAGTATCAGCCATCGCTGCGGTAAACTAACTAGCTGACCAACTTGCTGGAAGATTATTGTTATTAAACTACCAACCAGCAAACAAAATACCAGGATGGGGCTTTTCAGGCTAACAACGCTTAAAAACACAGCGCAAGCAATCAAAAAAGGCAGCGATTCTACCACCCGCAGTCGCCATAATGACCATATTTTTCTTGATTTGCCAGATGTGATCGTTGCACTATCATTTAAATTTAGGTCGAATTTTCTCACACTGTCATTTCTAAACATTTGCCCATTTCCCTGTTATCTATAACAACTATTAGTGATATTCATCCTTAAAAGTTTTACCATTTAACGCCCGCTAAGATTTCATCTTCAGAAAGCAGTGTGAGTAAATGAAACACATAAAACATCATATATGTTCATTTAGGAAGATGTTATTAAGGATGTATTAATCAATTCTTAACATTCAGTTAAGTACTTTATTTAAAATACATAGCCATTCCCTCATGTGTGAGGTATTACAAGTAAGATAAATTTGTCCTTCGGCAGCCGAGAATACTCTCTATTACAGTCATTAAAAAAGTTAGTTTTTTTACCTATTGATTACTTGGCTTATGAGTGAGGTAAGTAGTGATAATGAAAATCTGTCTTTTCCTCTAAACCTAAATTGTGATCAAAATCAGATGCCTAAAATCTTTCATGTTATTTACTTGACATATTAGGCAGTAAGTAGTCCAGAGATTGGTGGATTTTTGGGAAGTTGGCTTACAGAACAACTGATGCCAGCTAAAAGTAATTTTCACAACTTCAAGACCATAAGATCATGCCTGAAAAACCTACTTGTGGAAAACACTAGATAGGCACGGAGAATAGCGTAAGTGTTTACACTGCATTGAGCTAATGATTTGGCGATCGCTTAGTTCATCTTGTGTAGGCTTCCAGTCTTAAATATTAACAGTGTTCCGATATCCTTTATGTATTTTTTACTTGATTGTAAACCAGAAATCTGAGATTAGTTGAGTAAAACCTGGTGCTTTTCCGTTCAATTCGGGGATTGTAGCTAGTGAGATGTTGTTGATTGAGTGTTTGTTCGGTGAAATTCATCATAACTCTACAATCAATGTCAAATTTTACGTGGTATTATCATTTCTTACCCGTTTATTATCCCTTATTTGCGACCATCAGGATTAGGTTACTGGATAGGTAGCAAAATGTCCAGTGTAGAAACACACAAGAATTAATGACAATAGTAAAGATACAGAAAAATAGGGTTTAACTGCAACAATTTGGTACTAGTAGAAGAGAGCAGGGGGAGCCGGGGAAGAAAGGGGGGTTGGACTACGTGTACACAAAAGTCTGATCAAATTGCCTAAAAGCGTTTCCATCCCCCCTAACCCACGCCAGTTGCTATTCTGTGAGAAGCCGTACAGCGTGCGTCTACAAATCCGAAAACCCGCCCACCGCGCTGCCTCCCTTTTCCAGCTATGGTGTACAAGTTAGTGGACTGACACAGCTAAAATGGTGTATCAGATGTAGCGTTGGGTTTGCCTACGGCACGCTACGCGAACGCAAAGCCTCAACTCAACCTACTGGCGCGTCTAGTCTAATTTGTTGGGTTAAAGATAGGACTTACACACTCGCTAAGAAAATCAAGGCTTTGAGATTGCTTCCCTACGGTCGCAATGACGAAAATACGTGGTTGCTTACGTAAGTACTGTTGTCCTATTCCTAGTTTCCTCGCTCCACGAATAAATTTAACTTTTGCCAACTATTAATTCCCATAAGCCAAGAATACAGACACAATTTTCTGACTTATGTCTGTTTGATAAGTGATATAAATTACTCTGGGCGCAATCACAAATCAAAGTATGGCATTTCCAGAAAAAATAACTGCAAAAAATAGGCAGTAAAAACTCTATATTGTTGATGTGATATTTAATTTGTGAGAAAAGACATAAATATAGGACTTAAGTCTAAAGTGTCTTTGAGAGATACTTGATTTTTTTTAGTTATGCATAAACAATAAAGATAACCTCTAACAAGTTGTAGTCCATCTTGTTAAGAACCTAACCTTATCCAATTTAAAAGTCCGCAGGTGCGGACTTTTTTATGTCTACTCAAATTTGGCTTTTCATATAATAATTTATGTCTAAATATTTCATCCCATAGGCTTGATTATTGAACTTAATCGCCAAAAAAAAGATGTTATGTGACATCATTGTTGCCCTTTTGAGTGACAATTAGCTCTGGTATAGCAATGTTTTTCCCACATCTTTTTGAGGCTTAAGGAGAAAATTCTGCACGCAACTGATTGACAACGCGATCTAGTCCCACCGAATGGGCGGCTTTGAATAATAAGCGATCGCCTGCTTGGACAAATGTTGTTAATCTGGCTAGTAAATCGGCATGAGTAGCAAAACACTCACAGGGGATACCTGCGGCACCTTTAGCGATCGCTTCGGCATCTTGTCCATCCACCAACACCAGCAAACCGTCTAATTGCAACTGTTGTACTGTTTCACCGACTTTTTCATGCAGTTGTTGCGATCGCTCTCCTAATTCTTTCATGGCACCCAACACAGCAATCTTGCGTTTTCCGGGTGTATCTGCCAATAAATGCAACGCTGCTAACATCGCTTCTGGTGCAGCATTATAAGTCTCATCTAAAATTAAAACATCATTGGGCAAACTAAATTGTTGCGATCGCCCCGTGGGCATATTCACGACAACACCCTGTTTTAAATGTGACCAATCAATGCCCAAAACCTTTGCCACAGCTAAAGCCGCTAAAAAATTTGTGGCATTATGACGGCCAGCCAACGGTAAAGGCAATTCCATTCCGGAAACTTTGATTGTCTGATAATCAATTAATGATCCTTGGATGTCACCACCAGTTAAACCATAAGTTAAAACTTCCCCTGTCCAAACTTTCGCCGCTGTAGCCATGAGTAAGGGATTGTCATGATTGAGAATTGCTACACTATCTGGGGGCATTTCTGCTAATAACTCACATTTAGCCTCTGCGATCGCCTCTTCCGAACCCAGCAACTCAATATGTGCCGTACCCACATTAGTAATTACCCCCACCGTCGGACGTGCTATGTGCGTTAATTCAGCAATTTGACCCCGACCGCGCATTGCCATTTCAATCACAGCATAGTTATAATCTATACCGAGTTCTAATAAAGTTTTGGGTACACCAATTTCGTTATTAAAATTTCCATAGGTTTTGTGAACCTTACCTTGGGTTGCCAAAACAGCTGCAATCAGTTCCTTCGTTGTAGTTTTGCCCACAGAACCAGTCACCCCAATCACCGGAATATCAAAGCGATCGCGCCACCATCTGCCAATTTTTTGATATGCCTCTAAGGTATTACTGACCCGCAATACAGGCAATTCGGTATTTTCATAAGAAAAATCGACAATAGCAGCTAAAGCACCCTTGGCGATCGCACTAGCAACAAACTCATGTCCATCAAAATTTTCGCCTCGTAACGCCAAAAAGACTCCACCCGGTTGCAAAATCCGAGTATCTGTTTGGATAGTGCTACCTACTTGGGCTAAAGCAGTCTCAGATAAATTCACAGGTTGAGCCGAAAGAACTTCTAACAGTTGGGAAAGGGTGGCAGACAAAGGCATAGGTATCAGGTATAAATTTAGTTGCAGTTGGGAAACAACCAAGTATACAAATTTTCTGGTGCTGTGGGGACTGGAAGCTGGGGAAGATGAAGGAAAAAATTCTTAACCCCTAGCTCTTAGCCCATCACTTTTTGGTAATAAAACTATATGGTTTGCTTTGCAATTCGTTACAGTTTTCGTAACGAGGCGCTGAGTGGTTAGCTATCTATGCATAAAATGACCTTCATTGAAGACGGACTGTTTCAGATGTGAGGTTAATGACAGAATGAAGAGAAAATATTTGACCCTGATGGGTACAGCTCTAACATTGGCGCTAACCACTAATGTTGCCACCGCTGAAGTTCAAGAAATCGAGTTGTCACCACAAGGTCTAGAAATTTTGTGTGAGGCATCTCCGCTCAATTCTCGTTGTCCGGGTGGTACTCCAGTCTCACCAAGATCCCAATCTGGCAGCCCTACCGAAGCAGAAACTCCACCCACACCAGAAACCACACCAGGAACCACACCAGGAACCACACCAGGAACCACACCAGGAACCACACCAGGTGCTACAACTCCAGGTAGCTCTACCGAACCAGGAACTATGACACCAGCACCAGCACCTGGCAATCTAGATAATTCTACCGAACCAGAAACCATTACACCAGCACCTGGCATTCCAGATAGCTCTACCGAACTAGAAGAATCGGAAGAATCAGCGCCTGGGAATTTAAATAACTCTACCGAATCAGAAACTATTATTACACCAGCACCTGGTACTACCATTCCAGATAGCTCCGAACCAGGAATGATCGCGCCCGACGCTGGTACTCCAGAAAGCCCTGCTGAAGAAGAAGAATCAGAAACCATGACACCAGCACCAGGCACTGAAGAAAGCCCTGCTGAACCAGGAATGATCGCGCCACCGATGAATTAAAAACTCAGTTTCGTTGGTCAATTGAAGACAAAAATAGTGCCAAGGAAGTTAGACTTCTTTGGCACACTTAAGTTTTATCTGTAGAGCGATCGCCCCAACTCACTTTATTACCCAAAGAACTTGGGCAAAAATTCATTTAGGTGCAGATTACTTGCCTACTCGTCACTTCCTCATTCACATGAACCAACATTGACTTTGACCACTTTGTGTTTTTCTGATTCAGCTTTTGGCAAAGTCAAGCGGAGAATGCCATGTTGATAATCAGCTTGCACTTTGTCATTTTGAATCAGCGAAGGTAAGGGAATTACCCGTTGAAATTGGCCATACTGAAATTCAGACCGAGTGACACCGTGGTCTTCAGTTCTAGATTCAGACTTCCTCTCACCACTAATAGAAACTGATTCAGGAGTTACTTCTATATCTATATCTTTGGCTTCTAAACCAGGAACTTCCAGTTTCAAGTGAATTGCATCCTCTGTTTCTTCAAGTTCAGCCGCCGGGGTGAAGAGAAATCCCATCCTTTCACCACCATCAGTGGGGCTTAACCTTTCTAACAAACGATTCATTTGCCGCTGTAAGGTGTCAATTTCCCGAAACGGTTCCCAACGTTCAAATCCTCGGAATGGTTCCCAACGAGTTATTGCCATAGCTATCACCGCTAAGATGTCCTAAGTATTGTGTTTAGTCTTAGGAGGCTCAATCTCAAGCTTTTGAGGCTCTTTGTGGTCAATATTGTATCTATTAAAGCTTAATCTTCAGCTTCCTAATAACACATTAGATCCACGTTAAATCGAGTAGGTTCGGTTCTATCGTCAGGTGCGATCGCAATAACCGTACTCCATAATTAATTTCATATTTCGTTACAAACCCGGAAATAGCTTATAATACCTGAGTCAATCTGAACTCCTAGCAAATTCCGATAATTAATTGCATGGCTAAACAATATGTTCCCAATGCTTTTTTGAAAATAGAAGATGCCAAGTTATATGCCATTTTTGCGTGGAGTCAGCGCACAGCAGAAATGATTCCGGTCAAGTCATGGTTAATTATTCTAGAAATTTTTGTCCATGAACATTCTTTAGAAACATCCTACGAAATATTTCAAAAAATTAAATTAACAAATTATCAATATATTAATGAACTAAACAAATATGAACAATTAATGCCAGATGCAATAGTATATTTAGCAGATGGCAGCGTCACAATTTTTGGTAAAGGATTTCGCAGCTTTATCGAAAAAGAGATGCAATTTGAACTTGGTGAATTAAGTCAAGAAAATTACCAAGTTTTGCTACAATTGTTTTCTTCATGTGAATTAAAGGATGATTTAGACTCAATTCAAAATTTAGAAGACTTCCGCAAAATAGTAGAAAAATTAGAAAATATCGGTTTACTTTCACCTGCTACTGGTTCTATAGACTGGGGCGATTTAAAAAAAACCGTGCCAATTTGTCAGGCATTTGGATTAACTAGGGGAACTCCTGTTGATAGATACTACCTCAGTAAATTTATTACGGAAATTCGTCCACAAATTGTCGGTAATGTTTTAGAAATTGGCGGAACACCAAAAGATAAAGATTTTTATCAAGTTAACTCAGGAACTTCATATAAAATTCTTAACTTAGAAGCAGGCCCTGGCATTGATATAGTGGGCGATGTTCACCAAGTATCAGTCATCGAGCCAGAATCTTTCGATTCAATCATCATTTTCAATGTATTAGAACATTGTTATGCCCCTTGGATAGCAGTAGAAAATATTCACAAATGGTTAAAACCGGGCGGGAAATGTTTTGCTATGGTACCAAGTGCTATCAGAGTTCATGCTACCCCTATGGATTACTGGCGACCTTTACCTGATGCTTTTGCTTCGATATTTAGACACTTTTCCCAACAACAGTTATACGTCTATGGTAATCCTATTAGTGTCATCGCCAGTTATCATGGAATTGCCGTAGAAGAACTAACTACCGAAGAACTAGACGCTTTTCATCCAGATTACCCCGTCGCCACTTGTATCATGGCTGAAAAATAAACTTAATACACAATTAATCACGATTTATGAGTTGTATCAACTTTGATGTAAAACCAGAAATATCAGTTATTCTCTGTACTTATAACCGTGCAGAATATCTAAATAACTGTATTAATAGTGTTATTGATCAAACTTTTGCTGATTGGGAATTAGTTGTAGTAGATGACGGTAGTCAAGATAATACCTTTGAAATTGTCAACCCATATCTGCAAAAATTGCACAATGTTCGTTATTTGAGACATCAAAATCGGAAATTAGGATACTCTAAAAATGCAGGGATTCAGGCATCATTTGGTAATTACATTACATTTCTCGACAGTGATGATGCTTACAAACCTAATCATCTAGATTCCCGACTAGAATATATGCAAGCTAATCCCGAAATTGACTTAATCCAAGGTGGCTTTTACTCTACAGAAGAAATTTGGGTAGCAGATTATTTTCAACCTGGAAAAACAATTAATTTACGAGAATGCGTTTTAGGCCCCACCTTTTTTGGGAAAAGGAAAGTATTTTTTGAATTAAAGGGATTTAATGATATTCCTTATGGAGAAGATACCGACTTTTGGGAACGGGCAGAAAAAATCTTCCATACCCAAAAAGTCAGTGAACCGCAAACTTATATTTATACCAGAGCCGAAACTAGTATAACTAAAAGTGTTTTAGAAAAAATTTCTTCATCTAGCTAATTAGTTGGTATGAAAAGTATCCCCTTACTACACCCAATCAGCAGTTCTTGGCGTCAAGTAATTGCTTCTACTTGGAAGCTATTATTTTTAGGAATTGTTCTAAGTTCGTGTCTCATATTTTTATCGGGTTGTCAAGCTTCAGCACAAAAAGATGATGGAGTAATTCGCCTAACACTATGGCAAGGAATTAATCCCCCAGCTAATCGGGATGTGTTTCAAAAACTAGTAGATAAATTTAATCAAACTCATCCTGATATCCAAGTAGAATCTATCTTTGCAGGTGGACTAGACCAACAATTGCCGAAAATTCTCGCCGCAGTTGTGGGGAATGTACCTCCAGATATTTTAACTTTTTACCCGCAAATTACAGGTCAGTTTGTCGAACTAGATGCGATTCGACCTTTAGAAAAATTGCTGGAAAAATCACCCGTCAAATCGGAAGTTAGCCCCAATTTATTAGAGGCATTAACATTAGATAATCACCTTTGGTCAGTTCCACTTTACACAAGTAATATTGGCATTTTTTACCGCCCCGATTTGTTCCAAGCAGCGGGAATTACACAAACGCCAAAAACTTGGGATGAATTAAGAGACGCTGCGAAAAAATTGACTATAGATAAAGATGGCGATGGTCAACCCGAACAGCATGGAATGTTATTGCCATTAGGTAAAGGTGAATGGACTGTATTTAGTTGGTTACCCTTTTTATGGAGTGCTGGAGGAGAAATAATTACTGATAATCGACCCAATTTGACTACCGATGCTGCTGTTACTGCTTTGCAATTTTGGCAAGATTTAATTAACGATGGTTCGGTAAAATTGTCTGCACCTGAACGGGGTTATGAAGAAGACGACTTTATTGCCGGTCGTGTTGCTATGCAGATTACTGGCCCTTGGACTTATATCATGAAGTCTGATGTGGATTATCAAGTCTTTCCTATGCCGGCTAGTGTGGAACAAGCTACAGCTATTGGTGATGGTAATTTGTATGTGATGAAAACCACACCAGAGAGAGAACAAGCCGCTTTCAAATTTTTAGAGTTTGTTTTGAGTGAAGGATTTCAAACAGAATGGAGTATTGGGACGGGTTTTTTGCCAGTAAATATTAAATCTACCCAAAGTGAAGCCTTCCAGCAATTTATTAATCAAAAACCTGTGCTGAAGGTGTTTCTAGAACAAATGCCCGCAGCACGTGGTCGGCCAATTCTTGCGGGTTATAGTAGTCTATCTGATAGTCTTGGTCGAGCCATTGAGGCCTCCTTGTTGGGTGAGTCTCCAGAAAAAGCTCTGAAAACAGCCCAAGAGCGTCTAGAACTAATTTGGCAAAATAAGTAAAGGTTTGTGTTTGTAGTCAGGACTTTAGTCCTGTCTTATCAACCCCTACGCGCATACCCTGTCCTGACACCCTTTAATCATCCAACACAATTAACCCCTGTTCCTGGAGCGCATAAAGTTTAGAACGTTGTTCATAATAAGCTGTAGTAGCAGCAGATTCCGATGCAATTAAGCGACGAATAACTTCATCGGGTTGGGGAATTTGTGCATGGTCAATATGAACATAATCCAAAATATTGAGACGATACCAATGTGCAATACTAGGATGCAGGCGTAACTTTTCTCGTATGCGGTCAGCGGCTATAAAATTAGCTTGAGTAAATAAGCTGTGCCAATAATCACGGGGCCGTAAATTGATATGCCCATGCGCTTCTTGACCGGGAACCCCGGCGGAAAATATGACAACTGGAGCAACTTTAGTTAGCCAATTAGCTATGGTAGGAGAAACTTCTGGTTCTAGGTGTTCGGCTACTTCTAGCGATAAAGCTAAATCAAAAGATTTATTGGTGAAAAGGTGAGCGATCGCAGTAGGATCGTTGAGATTTAGAGAATGAAATTCTACTGATAATTCGGCAAAATCTGGTTGAGAATAACCATCAACTGCTGTAACTTGTACCCCTATTTTAGCCAGTTCTCGACTAAGGTGACCGGGGCCGCAACCAAACTCGACGACTGTTTTTGGTTGATAAATTTCCCAAATAATCGCAGCTATAGTTTGGTAATCTGTATCAAAAAACCAACTTTTAAAATAATCGGCGGGATACGAGACAGTTTCATTAGTCATTATGCTTTTGCTCTAGGTATGTACGGTTATGATTACGCGCTAATTTTATCAGGCTCTGCGATAGATGTGCCTGTAGTGAGTGTAGACGAAAAAATACTTGCCTATTCTGATGTCAAAACTATTTCTCCCTATTGATTAAAGGTTGTTCAATCCATTAGGTCAATTGGTGATCAATGTCAGATAATTGTGCTTATTTTCCTAAACCCAATCTATCGAGAATAAAAGCATACTCAAAAGCCAATTCACGCAAACTTTCATAACGTCCAGATGCGCCGCTATGTCCTGCACCCATGTTGGTTTTTAACAACAAAATATGATTATCTGTTTTCAGTTCTCGGAGTTTGGCTGTCCATTTAGCGGGTTCCCAATATTTAACGCGAGAATCGTTTAACCCTGCGGTAATTAATAAATCTGGGTAGTCTTTAGATTCTACGTTATCGTAGGGTGAGTAAGATTTCATGTAGTCATAATAAACTTTGTCGTTGGGATTTCCCCATTCTTCCCATTCCATTGCTGACAATGGTAGGGAGGTATCTAAAATTGTGGTGACAACATCTACAAAGGGGACATTAGCAACAACGGTTTTAAACAAATCAGGACGCATATTGATGACTGCACCCATTAATAAACCGCCTGCACTCCCGCCAGTAATTGCTAGGCGATCGCTTGCTGTCCAACCTTGATTAATTAAATACTCTCCACAGGCGATAAAATCTGTAAAGGTATTCTTTTTTTGTAAGAATTTGCCGTCTTCATACCACTTGCGCCCCATTTCTTCACCGCCGCGAATATGGGCAATGGCACACACTACACCCCGGTCTAACAATGTTAATCTTGTTGATGAAAATGATGCTGGGTAAGAAGAACCATAGGCACCATATCCTGTTAATAACAAGGGATTTTTGCCGTCTTTTTGCATTCCTTGTTTGTAAACAATAGATATGGGAATATTTGTCCCATCTGGGGCGGTGGCCATTAGCCACTCACTCTGATATTGAGTTTTATCGTAGCCACCCAAAACTTCTGTTTGCTTTTTTAATTCTCTTTCATTTGTTTCCATATTGTAATCGAAAACAGATGCCGGCGTAATGAAAGAGGTGTAATGAAAGCGGAGGATTTTAGTATTAAATTCTGGATTATTGCCTTCGTAAAATTCATAAGTTGGTTCAGGAAAAATAATATTGTTTTCCTCACCTGTGGATAAATTTTGTACCCTAGCAGTTGGTAATCCGCCTTTTCTTTCATAAATTACTAAGTGGTTGGCAAACAGGCTCACATCTAACAGCAATACATCGTCTCGATGGGGTATTATAGTTTGCCAATTTTCCAGTGATGGTTGAGCAACAGGCGTTTTCACTAATTTAAAATTAGTGGCTGCATCGTTGGTAACAATATAAAAGTTGTCATTATGATGTTCAACACTGTATTCTATTCCCGTCGTGCGTGGGCGAATAATTTGCAACTCACTCTGGGGATTGTTGGCATCTAAATAATGTACTTCTGTGGTGATGCTACTTTGCAAATGCATCATTATATATGCTTGGCTGCGGGTTTCCCCTACATATAAATGATAAATATCATCTGTTTCTTCATAAAGCAGCACGTCTTGGTTTGCCGCAGTTCCTAACGTGTGTCTAAACAGTTGATAAGGACGGTTGGCATCATCAATTTTAGTGTAAAAGCCTGTTTGGTTATCGTTGCCCCAAGCAAAAGAAAAATAAGTTTCGGGAATTGTTTCTGGATACAATTGATATGTATTTAAATTCAGAAAATACAGTGTGTACTGTTCCGAACCACTAGTATCAAATGAATAAGCTAATATTTGATGATTAGGACTAATTGCGAACACACCTAATTCAAAAAACTCATGTTCTTGGGCTAATTCATTTTCATCGATTAAGACTTCTTCAGTAGCTTCTAAACTACCCTTTTTTCGGCAATGAATGGGATATGCTTTACCTTCTTCGGTGCGTGAATAATAATAATATTCATCTTTACGGTATGGCACTGATAAATCTGTTTCTTTGATTCGTGCCAGCATTTCATTGTAAAGCTGGGTTTGCAGAGCTTCTGTATGCTGCATCATCGCTGCTGTATGGGCGTTTTCTGCCTCTAGATAGGCAATGACTTGGGGATTTTCGAGATCGCGCATCCAAAAGTATTTATCTATGCGGCGATCGCCATGTAACTCTAAAACATAAGGTTGCTGCTCGGCAACTGGCGGGTGGGTGACGATATTTTGTAAAACGTTATCTTTATTCATATTTTTTAACCTGTAGCAATTATCCAGCAACTAGCTATTGGTAACAGAGGATGAACTAGAACTTTTTGTTGGGCGATGAAAGTTTCTTTTCAAGGTACACAAGCCAATTGCTGGTATAACTCCGAGAATAACAGCCGTAAATCCTTGTTCACTCCAATACAATATCGGAGTACGATTCATTTCTGGAATTAAATCCTGCACTTGAGACAGCGACCAAACAAAAATACTAATCAAAAAAAAGGCAACAGAAGGCAGAAAATTCCATAACCACGCTTGTTTTGTGTAGCGTCGCAACACCAGCCATTGGCACATTCCCAGCCAAATTCCGGAAAGAATGTAAGAGACTGTTGACAAAACGCCGAGAATGATAGTGACTTGTGGAGATGCTGTTTCATTTAAAGAAGCGGCAATAGATGAAATATAGTTTACCCAGGCGATCGCTACATTGTTGGCAATTAACCAACCAGCACTAGTGGCCAAAAACCATAGCCCACCGGAGAGATAGCGACGCAAAACCAGGGCTTGATCGGCGGCAAAAATAATCGCAAACACAATGCTACCGAGTAATCTCACCCAGTGAAAAGAATCAGATGGTGGTAGGCTGCCTAAGATTGTTTTCTCTAAACCTATACTGGTAATGCCACCCACAACCCATCCTAAGACCGTCATCAAAGTAAACAAAAAGCAAAATTGCCGTCTATGGGAACGGGGAATCAATAATTTTCTTGGTTGGGAGGTAGATGCAGCACGAGAAGGACTATTAGAGTCAGTTTGCATATTGAGATTGAGGGAGTGGGGAATAGGGAGTGGGGAATAGGGAGTAGGGAAGAATATTTAATTACGAATTACGAATTGCGAATTACGAATTACGAAAGCGTAATCCCAGAATGATAAGCTAAACAGTGGCATAAAAAAAATGACTTAGGATGAAGTGTTAAATGGGTGTTTCGTTAACGGCTCCTCATCTCCTCCGGGCTGCTCGTGGTGAAGTAGTAGATCGTCCCCCTGTCTGGATGATGCGTCAAGCGGGACGATATATGAAAGCATATCGAGATTTACGGGAAAAATATCCTTCTTTCCGCGATCGCTCAGAAATTCCCGAAGTGGCGATTGAGGTTTCCCTACAACCTTGGAGAGCATTCGGGCCAGACGGAGTGATTTTATTTTCCGACATTGTTACCCCATTGCCTGGGTTGGGCATTGACATGGACATTGCGGAAGGTAAAGGCCCAATCATCCACTCGCCCCTCCGCACCCAAGAACAAATTGATCGCCTGCGTCCTTTGGAACCAGAAGCAGAACTACCTTTTATCAAAACCATTTTGCAGGCATTACGCCAGGAAGTAGGCAATCAATCCACCGTGTTAGGCTTCGTGGGTGCGCCGTGGACATTAGCGGCTTATGCAGTTGAGGGTAAAGGTTCTAAAACCTACTCTGTGATCAAAAACATGGCGTTTTCCGACCCGACCATGTTACATCAGCTGTTAGCAAAATTAGCTGATGCGATCGCCGTCTATACACGCTACCAAATTGACTGCGGCGCTCAAGTTGTGCAAATGTTCGATTCTTGGGCCGGCCAACTCAGCCCCCAAGATTATGACACTTTTGCTTTGCCTTATCAGCAAAGAGTTTTCCAGCAAGTCAAGCAAACCCATCCTGATACACCATTGATTTTGTTGGTTAGCGGTAGTGCAGGTGTGTTGGAAAGAATGCCCAAATCAGGTGCAGATATTGTCACCGTCGATTGGGCTGTAGATATGGCAGAAGCCAGAGCTAGATTAGGCAAACACGTGAAAGTCCAGGGAAATCTTGACCCAGGTGTGTTATTTGGTTCCCAAGACTTTATCCGCGATCGCATCATAGATACTGTTCGCAAAGCTGGTAATTGGGGTCATATTCTCAATCTCGGTCATGGTGTACTACCAGAAACTCCCGAAGAAAATGTTGCTTTCTTCTTTGAAACAGCCAAGCAACTCAAAGCTGTAGGAGTTTAATTGTATTTCCTCAATCTCCTGTGGGGTGGGCATACTTCGGCAAGCTCAGTACAAGTCTTGCCCGCCCTTACGAAACAAGCTTTAATTTAATTGGTGTTAGGTGTTATTCAATGACAAAACTTTGGTTTAGGTTTAAAAATACAAAATAATTTATCTAACCACAGAGACGCAGAGAACACAGAGTTAAGAGGGGAACTTTTAAGTTTATTTTTAATTCTTCATTTTTAATTACTAAGTTTTATTTAAAATTTCATAATGAGTCAAAAGAGAATTTTAGTCACCGGTGCTAGCGGTTGTATAGGCCATTACATAACAGAAACTTTAATTCAAAATACTAATCACGAACTGTTTTTATTAGTCAGAAATCCCAGCAAGCTGCAAGTTGATACTACGGTACGCCCTGGTATCAATGTTTTGCAAGGTGATATGCAAAAAATTAATTTGTTGGCTGATTTATTACCGACAATTGATATAGCGGTTCTCACAGCTACGGCTTGGGGTGGCGATGAAACATTTGATATTAACGTCGTCAAAACCCTAGAATTAATGAAAATGCTAGATCCCCAACGCTGTGAACAAGTAATTTATTTTTCTACAGCTAGTGTTTTGGATAGAAATAATCAACCCCTCAAAGAAGCTGGGGAAATTGGTACAGATTATATTCGTTCTAAATACGACTGTTTACACAAAACTGCGGAATTAGAAATAGCTCCCAAAATTACTAAAGTTTTCCCAACTTTGGTTTTAGGTGGCGATGACCATAAACCTTATTCTCATCTCACATCGGGAATTACCGAAGTTGTCAAATATATTAATTTAATTCGCTTGTTGCAAGTAGATGGTAGTTTCCATTTTATCCACGGGCGAGACATTGCGACTACGGTGCAACATTTAATTGAACATCCACCCCAAGCAAACGAACCACGCCAATTGGTTTTGGGACAAACAGCGTTAACAGCAAACCAAGCAGTAGAAGAAGTTTGTGCTTATCTGGGTAAAAAAATTCGTTTTCGTATTCCTCTATCTATAGCATTAGCTAATTTGATTATTGCTGTGTTCCGCATTCAAATGGCTGCCTGGGATCGGTTCTGCATAAACTATCGCCATTTTAATTATGAAACTGTGGTCAATCCTGCTAGTTTTGGTTTACCAAATTACTGTGCAACTATGAGTGATGTTTTACAAATTAGCGGTGTTAAAGGTGTTAAATAAAAAAGCGGTTAATTAATTAGCTAATTGCTCAATTTTCTCCAGGATCATGCCACATACCAGTCAATGAAAGTGTACTGTTATTTACCTGAATTGGGAACAGTTGCTAAAAACCTTGCCGTGCGCTCTTGCTGGGGGGGAATAACAAGCTCCCTCTATGTTTTCTCCCTTGCTCCCTGCCCCCTGCTCCCCTGCCTCCTTTGACTCATCTGTTTTAAAACTCAGTAAGGAGATTACCTCCTAGAGGATGAATATTATACAACATAAAATCAAGTTGCAATTAAGACCATTAAAGCAGTAGCGCAAATTGGAAAATTTGACAATCTTTAATCCTCAATCTAGTTAGCGTATAGTCATAATCTGTTAGCAAGCAACAAGACTGGATTTATGGTTCGAGAGTTAGAAAGAAAACGTCAGAGTGCAGAGTTTCCTGAAACAGCCCCGGCTGCCAATCCGGTATTTTTCAGAACCTACAGCCGTAGGACAAAAGCAGGATTAAGGGAAACATGGGATGAAGTATGCGATCGCACCCTCCAAGGCATTATAGAATTAGGCAAGCTCACCCCAGCCGAAATTGCCATCCTAGAGGACATGCAACGTAACCTCAAAGCTTTACCTAGTGGACGCTGGTTATGGGTAGGCGGTACCGATTGGATAGCTAAACAAAAGAATTTTTCTGGGGCTTATAATTGCACCTCCACCAACCTGCAAGACTGGAGTGCATTTGGATTGATGATGGATTTGGCCATGATGGGCTGTGGTACTGGAGCCATCATTGAACCCCAATATATTAATCAGTTGCCTCCCATCCGCAATTACCTAAATGTTACAGTAGAGGGACAAATTGGTAGCACGCCGAAAGAACAACGTCGTGAATATACGGAAACCCATATAGAAGGTAACAGCGTCGCTATCCACGTGGGAGATAGCCGAGAAGGTTGGGTGGAATCTTATAAAAGCTTGTTGCAACTCTCCACAGATGAAAGATTTTCTGGGGAAGTACAAGTAATAGTTAATATCAGTGATGTCCGGACAGCCGGAGAAACTCTCAATGGCTTTGGCGGAGTTGCCAATCCCGTCAAGTTACCCGCACTGTATCAAAATTGTGCATCGATTCTTAATAAAGCAGTAGGACGACAATTAAATTCAGTAGAATGCTGTTTGTTAATTGATCAGGCTGCTGTAACAATTGTTGCCGGCAATATTAGAAGAAGCGCGGGTATGCGTCAGTTCACTGCTGACGATCAACTAGGAGCCACAGCCAAAGATAATTTATGGCAGCAAGACGAAAATGGCAACTGGCGTATTGACCCAGAGCGTGATGCTTTACGGATGGCAAATCATACCAGAGTATTTCACCGCAAGCCCACATTAGAAGAATCTATAGAAGCTGTACGTAAACAATATTATAGTGGCGAAGGTGCGATTCAATGGGCGGGTGAAGCTGTAGCCAGAGCAAACTGTGATTTACTCACAACACACGCCTTAAAAGTTGATTTCTTGAAAGCTTATGAACAAGGAACAGCCAAGCAATGGTTACAAGAACGCCATCCAGAGCTTGATGCTAATGAGCTAGAGCATCGTTTAGGTCGTTACGGTCTGAACCCTTGCGGAGAAATTATAGGTAGCAATTTTCACTGTAATTTATCAGAAATTCACTTAAATCAAATTGATCCACATAACTATAAAGAACAAGAGTCAGCTTTCACCGCCGGGGCGCTATCGGTAGCAGCACTTTTAAACCATCAATTTTTAGAACCCCGCTACCAAGAAAGCCGGGAACTAGACCCCATTGTCGGAGTTTCATTTACCGGGTTATTTGATTTCTTTGTTCATGCTTTTGGCGTGGACTGGCTGCGTTGGTGGGAAGAAGGCAGACCCGAAACCCCCCAAGGATTAGCCTTTAAGCGCGAAGAAGCAAAATATCTCAGCTTCTGGAAAGATACAGTACATCGAGTTGTGTGGGAATATTGCGATCGCCACAATATTAAACGACCTAATCGCTGTACTACAGTCCAACCCAGTGGCACCAAATCTCTCTTAACTGGTGCTAGTTCGGGATGGCATCCCCCCAAAGCCCAGAGATTTATTCGCCGCATTACCTTCGGGAAAAATGACCCAGTAGCCTTAGCTTGTATAGACTACGGTTACAACGTCATTCCCTCCCAATCTGACAAAGACGAACAGGGTAATTTATTAAATGATCCCTTCGATCCCCGCGTCAGTGAATGGCTGGTAGAAATCCCCGTTGCTGTACCTTGGGCTGATGTACCAGGCGCTGATCAAATTGATGTTTCTCAGTTCTCTGTGTTAGCTCAATTCGATTTTGTCCTGCAAGTTCAACGCTTCTATGTAACACATAATACATCAGCCACCTTAGAATTGCGTTCTGAGGAAGTTGAAGCCTTAGGACATAAAATTTACGAAACCATTCAAAATGACGAGGGATATATCTCCGCAGCACTTTTAGCCCGTTTTGATGACCTGCAATCATTCCCCCGTTTACCCTTTGAGCCAATAGACAAAGCTACTTATGAGCTTTTAAGTGAAGAAGTGAAAGCGCGACGGCAAACAGACGACTTCTGTGCAGTCCTCAGCCGCTATGATTCCGGTGAGTTGACAGAAGCAGGCCCTAGTGGCTGTGATTCTGATAAGTGCATGTTTCCCGACCAACAGCCGACTAATTAGGAAGTAGGGAGAAGAAGCAGGGAGGCAGGGGGCAGCACTTCGGCTACGCTCAGTGGACGGGAGCAGGGGGGAAAGACTTCTAGCTATGACCAACATTTTCCCTATTGCCTTGTCCCCTTGTCCCTTTTTATTCCCTACTTCCAACCTAAGTTACGATCAGTTAAGAACTGATAATTTTTTATGACAATACCAGGAGATTCTTAAAATATGTTCATTGATGAATTATCACCAATATTTCAACAGATGACCAAGCACCCCATTTCATTTATGGGTGGGTTTTTCTCTGGTGTGTTGCGACTCAACCTCAAGGATGATCCTGTTAAAAGCTGGCTGGATAAACAAATCTACTCCACTGGTTACACTTCCTCAACGGTTGAAATGCATAACGGTAAAGCTACCGGGCCTCAGCAAATTTCAATTGATTGAAATGTTGACTAATTTTCGTTGATATTTCAATATATTTAAGCCCCTTTCCGCGTCGGAGAGGGGTTGGGGATATGTCATCGAACTCACGTTAATAAAATATTTTAACTGTGTCAGTTCACTACAGTTCTTAGAATAGACTTTTTGACTTTTGACTTCCGCGCAGCGGCACTAGGCTTTATTTTGTACATAAATATCTCTGATAGGAAAGGGAATTTCAATTCCTTCTTCCTGATAGCGCTTATGCAATTTCTTAATAAATAAATGTTTAGCAATTCGCTGGTCAAAATATTCATTGACTCGCATATACAGTCTAAAATCTATACTAAAATCATTAAAAGTATGAAATCGAATATTGGGTTCAATTTCGATTAATTGGGGTGCAATTTCTTGCATGACATCTTTGGCGACTTCTACAGTCACTTTTTCTACATATTCTAAATCTGAATCATAACTAACACCTACATCTAGTGTTAAAGTAATTGCCTTAACTGGTAGATGATAATTAGTAAAAATTGCCGAAGATAGCCGCGAATTGGGTACAATAATTACATTATTAGAAAATTCTTTGATGGTTGTATTTCGCCAATTAATATCTGTGACGTAACCTTCATAACCACCATCTAATTTTAAGTAATCTCCAGTTCTGACTTGCTTAGAAATAATTAGATAAAAACCAGAAAATAAATTTGCCAGTGTATCTTGTAGGGCCAAACCAACGGCTAAACCACCAACTCCTAAAGTAGTGACTATTGGTGTAACTTCTACACCTACAGTTTGTAAAAGTATAAGTGTGCCTAAAGTTAAAACAGCAATTTTTGCTAAATTAGAAATTAGTGATGCGGGTACTCCTTCTTTTCTGCGAATAAATATATTCACGAAACCAGCAGCCAGTCTTGCTAAAACCAAGGTGACTGAATATAGAAAAATAATGGTGATGATTTTTTGCAGCAGGATTTTAAAATCATTGCTGATGTTAACAGAAGAATAGACAATTGCCCCAAAGAAACCAGCCAGCACGAACCACAGAAATGTCATGCGGTTTAAGGCGGGAAATATTACTTCACTCCCTGGTATCTGTTTTTCTGTAACAAATTTTCTCAGTTTTTTAAAGATGACTTTTTCCCCAATTAACCCAGCTAGCAAGCCAACTAGAATAAATACGACTGGTACAATCCACTGCTGCATCATCAATTTGAAATTTTAGATTTTCAAGGAAAAACTTGGGATATCTGCCATAGCAACGCCATGATTGCTAGATTTTACCTTGTTTAGTTGCCTGCCTGCTCCCTAATCTCAACTCTTTAGTAATTGGTGTCAGACTATGGTTCAAAATAAGAATCATGGAACTGCCAATTATTTACCACCCAGATTATATTGCGCCTCTGCCTACAGGGCATCGCTTCCCCATGTCCAAGTTTCGACAACTATATGAATTGCTGTTGGCTGATGGTGTGGCGCAAACATCACAATTTCACATCCCTAAACGCCCGCCTCTGGAGTTGATAGAGTTAGTTCATACCCCAGATTACGTTCAAGCTTACTGTGAGGGAACACTAGAACCCAAAGCACAGCGTCGTATTGGTTTGCCTTGGAGTCCAGCCCTAGCTAATCGTACCTGTGTAGCGGTTGGTGGTACAATACTTACTGCCCAGCTAGCACTTAGTCAAGGTTTAGCTTGTAATACAGCTGGTGGTACACATCATGCGTTTCCTAGTTATGGTTCTGGTTTTTGTATTTTCAATGATTTAGCGATCGCCTGTCGCGTTTTACAGAAATTGGGGTTGGTGCAAAAAGTTCTAATTGTGGATTTAGATGTGCATCAAGGGGATGGTACGGCTTTTATATTTCAAGATGATGAGAGTGTTTTCACCTTCTCCATGCACTGCGAAGTTAATTTTCCTGGTACGAAACAAACCAGCGATTTGGATGTACCCCTAGCTGTGGGTATGGAAGACGATACTTATTTACAGACTTTGGCCCATTATTTACCAGATTTATTATCTCAGGTGCAGCCAGATTTAGTATTATACGACGCAGGTGTTGATATTCATGTAGGCGATCGCTTGGGTAAATTAGCCGTGACGGATACCGGAATTTTTCGGCGGGAAATGCAGGTTTTAAGCACTTGTGTAGGTGCAGGTTATCCCGTTGCTTGCGTCATTGGTGGCGGTTACGCCGATGATATGCAGTCTCTCGTCTGGCGACATTCCCTAGTACATCGCGCTGCTAGTCAGGTTTATCAGCAGTATCGGCTATGAGTTAAAGATTAAAGTTATGATTTTTTCATGGGAGCAAGGTAATTTTATCTCCAAATTTGGGATAATCTAAATTATGTATCTATTAGTGTTCATTTCTATTTTTTTATTTTTTATTCCCAATTATTAAATTATTTTGGATTAATCATTTAACCCAACATGAGGAGATTCAAGATTATCAATGCCGACTTTTCCAAATAAAATTAATTTAGAAAAATGGGGTTATAAATGTGTCGGATCTGCGGCTAATGATGAGATGCTTGATTTGTTGGGTGATCAACCTTGTATTTTCTATGTACGTCGTCAAGGCCCAGGGAAACATCCAGCGGAAGAAATTTGGGAATTAACAATAGCAACAGATAGAGATGATTTTACCTTACCCACTAAACTAGAAAAGCAAGGCAAAACTTTAGGACTCAAAGCCGCTGTTCAACAAGATGGATATGGTGGGTTAAAAATATTATCTACTCGATTATTACAGCTACCACGGGGACGCGCCGATGGTTATGCTGTACCCTGTCGCTTGCGTCTATTACCTCAACGTATTGGCATTCCATCAGCAACATGGGCATATATCACAGATATGCCAGTATGTGGAGATCATGTCCCTACAGAAGATCAGCTAAAAGCTTGGAAGGCATTTTTACAAGTTGAGGAAAACATTGCTAAAGCTCGACAATTTTGTGTAGCTTTTGTCGGTTATGATTATGGTTCAAATCCCAGGCAAATTATCTTAGAAATTGATATTAAATCAGCCACCATAGATGGTTCTGAAGAAAATTATTTGCAGGTAAATAACTTTTGGGAACGGGTAAAAAAGTCAACTAACGAAGATGTAAAACTTTGTGAAACTTTACCTCTAGGAAACAATACTTTTAAAATTCCAAAACTTGGTTCAATTGATAAATTTGATGCTAAACGTTGCTTAATTAAAGTAAAATTAGAACGAGAATTAGCTGAATATATTGCTACTAAACGTTATCAAATACCAGCGAAGGGATTCTTATTTTTTGATGCAGCCGGTGATATTCAACAGGTTCGCCGCAAAAAAGAAGCATTAGAACAATTAAGGCAAGGATACACACAAAATCCCTATTTAGGTAACTTCTTATTTGACGCTTCCCAAGCCAGGCGCAATCACAAAACCGTAACGTTGAAAGCCGAGGATTTATTATTATCTTCTGCCAATGCTGGACAAAAAGCAGCCGTAGAAAAAGTATTAGCATCGGAAGATTTAATTCTCATCCAAGGGCCGCCTGGTACGGGGAAAACCACCGTAATTGCTGAAATTTGTTATCAAATCGCCCTGCGGGGTGGACGCACTCTCATAGCCTCTCAAGCCAATTTAGCTGTTGATAATGCCCTCAGTCGCTTAGTTCACAACCCAGTCATCCGGGCTGTACGTAAGGGACGCGCTGAAAGAGTCGGGGAGGAAGGACAACCTTTTTTAGAAGACCAAGTTATTGGGAGATGGTTAGAAAATACTGCGGCTGACTGCGAAAATAGTTTGGCGAAACGCCAAGAAAATGTGCAAATTATCCGCGAATTGTTGACATCATTACCAAGATTTACAGCTTATTTGCAACTTGAAGAAGACTTACATCAGCAACAAAGTGAATTTAATAAAAATAAAGAAGTAATAGCAGAAAACTTAAAACATCAAGAAACAACTTATCAGGAAACTTTAGCTAAAAAAGATGAAATTGCATCTTTGCTTTCCGGTTTAAATCATTTACTCAAGTCTGCACCCCATGTTAATTGGGAATCTCCAGAAGTTGCCGAGGTATTACCACAACTCCAGCCATATACACAAAATAATAGTTTAATCCAAACTTTTTTAACCAATGTTCGCCAAGCTATTAAGTATACAGATGAATTAGGCTTAGTTCGTCCGGCTTATGGTGCATTTGGTTTAGCAGTTTGGTTGCGTGAAACAGTAGCCACAGAGATTTCTGAATATAGTACAGCATTTGTTTATGCCCAAAATGCAATTATCGCTATGTCAGAACTTACGGCGGCGCTAGAGGTTATTCAACAAAGTTCGACTAAATTAAAGCAAACACAAATAGATGACCAACAATTACTAGCCCAACAACACAGCCTACAACAAACAATTCAAGGTTGGCAAAACCGCAAACGAGAAATTGATTATCTGATTGAAGCAGTTAAAGAATGGAAATCTACAGCACCTTTGGAATTATATCAAATAATCAAAGACTGCCAGCAATCCGGGACACCTTTAACAGAAGAAACGGTGCAATTACCACTGGGGTTGTTGCTGTTTGCTAATCAATTAAAATTATCTCTAGTTCCCAAAAAATATCAAATTAACCTACCAGATTGGGAAGCTTTAAAAAAAGCTTTAACTTATGAAGCTGATGGTGGGTTTGTTGATAGACAAGGTAAACAGCATAATTTTAGTTACTTTTTAGAGCAAAATTTTAGTCAAATACCGATGGTGTTATCAGCGAGCGATCGCACCCAATGGCGTAAGATATATGAAGAGTTCAATAATTATCAGCTACTTAACCCCAATCAACGAAAGCTGCTAGTAGAAAATACCCAATTGTTTTTGCTGAGAATGCAAAAAATGTATGGTAAAGCCTGGGAATTAGATAATATTGACTTTACTCTAAAACAGATTACTCAAGAATTATTAGAAACAATCTTGACAAATGCCCGCCAATGCGTTGCTAGAATTAAAAGCCAAACAGAACAACAGCTTCAGTATCTACAACAGCAATTAAATGAAGTTCAAAGTCAGATAGTTAACCAACAACAAACATCCGCCAATCAAGCGCAAATTGCAGCAGCCAATTTAAAACTTGAGCGAGTTATTGAGATTTTGCAATTACTTAACCAACAACAAAATGTCCCGGAAAAATTACGTGCTTTAGTTGCAGAATATCTGACAACACAATCAAACATTTGGCAACATACACAAGACTTTGTCACAAAAGTAAATACTTGGCAAAGTGCTAGCAGTAATTTGGAAAGTTTAATTTTATCGCTAGAGCCTTTTACTATATTAGAAATTATCAAAAAATCGCTAGATGAACACCTAAGTAATCTAATAGAAGAAAATACACTTGCTAAAAAGCAACTTAAAAAAATTCAAACCCAACTAACTAAATTAGAGAAACAAAACCAGATACAGGCATCAGATGATTTAATTTTAGCTAGAAATTGGTTACAGTCGTTTTGGCAAGCCATACCTGAAAGATTTCAGCCGGAAAATAGAGATCCAGACTTGTTGAATTTGGACTTTATCCGCAGCCTTCAAACACAGTTTAATTCTTGGCAAAACCAACTTACTCAAGAAGAAACTTATCTCCAGAGATATCAACATTTTACCGAAGATTGGATTAAAAAAGTCAAAAACCCATCAGAGCGCGATCGCAATGATTTAAGACGCATTTATCTAGATAATGCTAACGTAGTGGGTATCACTTGTGTACAAGCCGCAAATTACAATTTCTCCCAAGAATTTACAGCCTTTGATGTGGTGATTATTGATGAAGTTAGTAAGTGTACTCCACCAGAGTTACTCATCCCAGCTTTAAAAGGTAAAAAATTAGTCATGGTAGGTGATCATCGACAACTACCACCCATGCTTGATACTAGCACCGTAGAAGAAGTGGCCCAATCACTTGGTAGTACAAAATTCCAATTGCAATTTTTAGAAGAATCACTATTTAAAATTCAGTTTGAAGCTGCTGATAATAGCATCAAACAAATGCTAACTACTCAATATCGAATGCACCCTTTTATTATGGGGGCAATTAATCAATTTTATGATGGTAAACTAAAATGTGGATTATTAGAGCCAGATACCAAACGCGCCCATAATTTAGTAGATGACATAATTCAACCAGAACATCATCTAATTTGGGTAAAAATGCCCTTAGAAAATCAATTTCAAGAACAGCGTGAAGGTACTTCCTTCGTTAACATACAAGAAATTGATGTCATAGAACGTTTGTGTCAACACTTTGAGAAAACTTGGAGTGCTAGGGTTGCCAATGGGGAAGAAAAAAAACAAATAGCAGTAATTACCTTTTATGGCGCCCAATTGCGAAAAATTGATGAACGTTTACAATCTGAACTTTTCCCTTCATTGGAAATTCGTACTGGTACAGTTGATAGATTTCAGGGTATGGAACGCCCAGTTGTGATTGTCAGTATGGTGCGTAATAATAATCAAGGAGATGTGGGATTTGCCAAAAAACCAGAACGGGTAAACGTGGCATTTTCTCGCGCCCAAGAACTACTAGTAATTGTCGGTTGTCACGATTTATTCACCCGTCAAGGTGGTAAAGTCGGCAGTATGTATTCAGAAGTGGCCAATACTGTTAGTAGTCATGGAGGTTTCGTTGATATTTCACGCCTTTTCAGCTAAACCTATTGACGATAAACTGAAAAATGTAGTAGAAGAGATTGAAATAAAAAAGCCTAATTTATTGGTTTTATCAGCACGCCAATTTCGCTATAGTTTACATCAAACAACTGTCGAAATATCCATTAAAGAACCGCATGAATTTAACGTACTTGAAGAATTTATCATCCGCGCTGGTTTGGAATTTGATCCTCCACTAACAGAAGATGAATTAGCATCTATCTTGGCACTTGATCCTATATTTGTCCGCCGTACCGCTGCAAATCTGAAAACGTTACAAACTCTATCATCAACATCACCAATTACAGTCACAGATGAAGGGCGTTCCTTTTATGAAAAAGAGTCTGTACCCCAGCCACCACAATCTGTACAAATTTATGCTATTGCCGATTCTTTAGGCGGAAACCTCAGCTTTCAATCAGAACCATTAAGCGATGTACTGGTAAAGTTACCTGATTTAGCAGAATTTATTAAAATCTCTCAAAAAATTCCCGATATAGCTTCCTTTTCTCTTGCAGAAATTCAACAAAGTATGCAATCTTCAGATTTAGATTTTCATACACCAGAAGCAGGGAAAATTGTCACCGGCTGTAAAGTAGTATCTCCCACGAAAACAATTTGGAAAAAAATATCTCTATTTGTAATTTTTGACCCATTGGCAGATAAAATCAGTATCCAAATTAGAGGTGGAAAGCAAATTCAGTCTGCTGCCAAATGGCTAGATTCATTGCAAGCTAAAAATAAAATATCTTTGTCGGCGTTATGTAAATCATCAAATGAAGCTATCGATTTTGAACGCGAATCAGCTTTAAAACATAAAAATGTAGAAATAGCAGCTAGACTCGCCAAAATTAATCAAAATGCTGTACAGTTACGCGATGGACAAATTGCTACCACCTGCTTAGAAATTTTAAATGCAGCCACAAATCAAATTCTCATTTATTTGCCTTGGTTGAATCAGACTGTAGTTGAGCCAGAATTTTTGAATTTGCTACAAAAATTAGCTAACCGTGGCGTTTGGATTATCATTGGCTATGGAATTTCGCCAGAACAGGAATTAATATCATCAGAAATAGCAGTAAAACTTCGTAATATCAAAACTGTTGATAATTTACCAGGTGTACAGCTTTTATACTTGGGCGATTCTCATATTAAAGAAATCATAGTTGATCAAAAAACTTATCTTTGGGGATTTCATAACTACCTTGATTATCGTGGTGAACTTCTACCAACAGGTGAGTCAGTTTATCAAATGAAAATTCCCCAGCAAGTCGAGGAAGCATATCAATTTCTGGTTCATCGCTTGCAAAGCCAAGCAGAAAAACTCTGGAATCATGCTGTAGAAAACCGTGATTCTCAACTAGCCATAGAACCTCTGTGCGTATGGGGTGCGCTGGGAATGGAAGATACAGCATTAAAGTATATAGAAAGCCACAACTGGCTAGAACTTTCCCCGGAGTGGCGAAATATCATACTCCGCAACTTAAAATCGCCAAGATTACCAACTGATTTAAAATGAGTTCCACAGATTAGCTGAAAGTAGAATAAAATTATCCTTCACTTAACCCCATCATGGCTATTCAAGAACTCGAACAACAACTTCTTCAGCTTTCGCCCAACGATAAACTATATATTATTCAACTCCTTGCCCAAAGTCTCACCGCACAGAATACCACCACCCACCCAGACCAACCAAGCAAACTCTCAGAAATTCTCAGTCAATCCCCCTTAGCTGAATTTACTAAAGAATTAGACATTAGCCGGGGCTATGCACTGCTAAAAACCCTGATTGAGTCCCTACAAGCAGAAACCCAAACCGAAACCTTAGAATATCCTCTTCCTCAATTTTATGGATGTATCCAAGACGAAACATTCTTTCGCCATTCCCAAGGACAACAACAAGAACGCGAACCCATCCTGTGAAATTCCTGCTAGATACTAACACGTGTATTATCTATATGCGTGGTAAAAATTCCACCTTAAAGCAAAAGCTAGAATCCACTGTAACTAAAGATATTGCTGTTTGCTCAATCGTCAAAGCTGAACTTTTTTATGGTGCAATGAAAAGTGCCAATGCAGAATGTAATCTTAGCTTACAGCAAGAATTTTTATCTCAATTTATATCACTAACCTTTGAAGATATAGCAGCAATGACATTTGGAATTATTCGCTCTCAATTAGAAGCATTAGGTACTCCAATTGGAGCATATGATTTATAAATTGCTGCCATCGCACTGACAAATAACTTAACCCTTGTCACCCATAACACCAGAGAGTTTAAGCGCGTTAAGAAGTTGCTGATTGAAGACTGGGAGATAGATAATTGACAAACGATCGCCCTAATTGACTCTGACAGCAACCCCGACATCTTCAAGCAGAACAACATGGGACAACAATCTCTGTAACCCAGATTTATTTGATTCTTAACTTTAAGTTAAGTCAAACGCGGATGCGAAAATTCGTCTAATTAGATACAATTTTTAAATTAGGAGAGGCGAGGAAAACGAAAGTGGTGCTATTAAAAGGCTTTGAGATTGAGATGTATACTGGCACGCCTCAAGGCGAAATCGTGGGTCTCTCTGACAAAATTGTCGCATCTTTGGATGGATTTGTACGGGAACCAGATAGCCGCAACGTAGAATACATCACCCCGCCATTGAGTAACTACGAAAATATATTGTGTGCCTTGCTGCGTCCCCGGCGGACATTGCGAAAATACCTCCAGACTTTAGGCAACTACACCCTCATTCCCGGCAGTACCCTATCTTTAGGTGGGAGCGATCGCTTCTTTCGTTCCAACCCCGATAACCCCTATCATGACTATATAGAAAACACGTACGGCACCAAAGTCGTTACCGCCAGCGTTCATATCAACATCGGCATCAGTGATCCAGAAATACTCATGCGGGCTTGTCGATTGATTCGCTTAGAAGCACCTTTATTTCTCGCCCTCAGCGCCTCATCTCCCTTTATAGATAGCAAAGCTACTGGCTATCACTCTACCCGTTGGGGTGTGTTTCCCCAAACACCCACTAATGTCCCCTTATTTGCTAGCCACGCCCATCATATTCAATGGGTGGAAGAACAGATAGCGGCGGGAACCATGCAAAACGTGCGGCATCTATGGACTTCCGTACGACCCAATGGCGATAACCGTCCTCATGACCTGAATCGCCTAGAATTGCGAATTTGTGACTTAGTTACCGATCCCATCGCCTTACTAGCCATTACAGCCCTCCTAGAAGCGCGCATATTGCAATTAATCGATAACCCAGACCTCGATCCTTTAACTCAAAGTACCTTCTCCCCCGAAGAACTCATTTCTCTCACCGCCAAAAATGAAGCCGCCGCCGCTACTGCTAGTCTTGATGCCCAACTCACCCATTGGCAAGACGGCAGAACTATCCTAGCCAGAGACTGGATTGCTGAACTGTATGCAGAAGTTTGGGCGATCGCTAAACAACATGGTTTTAGCTGCTTCCTTTCTCCCCTGCATAAAATCCTCCGCGAAGGTAACGAAGCCCAGCAGTGGTTACAACTGCACTCAGTGGGTGTTGACTCTCAGCGGGTGATTACTCAGGCGATCATTGCTACTCAAGAATGCGAAGTCGAATTAGAAAACAAATTGTGTTCTACCCTAACTACTTAGGGACAGGCAAGTAAATCCATCACCAATTGCTGAGTTAACAGCAACAGTAGGGAAAAAATATGTGTCTTTCCGGAAAAGTACATCCGAAGATAGATGTTTCGGGAGATGCCTAAAATTATTTTCTCTACAAACAAATATTATTGACTAGTTTTTAGCCAATAGTATTTTGAAATCAAGTTATTAGAGTGTTTATATTCCGTTTTAAAAATCTAATCTATAGGTGTAGTTTGATAATTATTAACAAAACCTATAGATTGTCTCTATCTTTTGGTAGACTATTTATGTCTAAAGTATAAAATATTACGTCTTACTGATATACGGACAATGCCTCAGGTCGTTTTAGTTTATCCGCAAATCCCTCCCAATACAGGTAATATTGCGCGTACTTGTGCAGCGACAGGTACAGAATTACATTTAGTAGCTCCATTGGGTTTTGAAATTAGCGATCGCTACCTCAAACGAGCTGGTTTAGATTACTGGCCCTACGTTAAACTGCACTATCACGAATCCCTAGAAGCCTTTAAGGCTATACATCAAGAGCGTGGAGGTAGAAGTTTAGGTTTCACAGTCAGAGGCAATTTTAATTACGCCAGGTTTCAATTTCAAGCCGATGATTGGTTGCTTTTTGGCAGTGAAACTACTGGCTTACCATCCACAATTCTTTCAACTTGTGATGCTACTGTCTATATTCCTATGGCCGAGCCTCAGGTTCGCAGCTTGAATCTTTCGGTAAGTGTGGCAGTAAGTTTGTTTGAAGCTCGTCGCCAACTTGGTTACTTGCTGTAGTTAAAGCACAGGGTAAATTAAGTATGTTTATTTAATTTATTTTGTGCTATCAACCTAATAATAGGATTTATGCAAAATGAGGAGTTTATTTATTTAACATTTTGTAGTGTTTTTTTATACTAAAAAAACAAAAAAATCGTCTTTTTTGCCATCAGTACTCACCATAACTAGTGAGTTCATATAAGAAATTTCTATAACTAATCTGCGAGGATACCGAATTTAAATGATAGATTTTGGTGAATTTGGTGTGTCTCTAAATAGAGCCAAAAAGAGGTGAAACCTTTTCTTCTCAAGCATTTGCGCTATTTTGGCTGAATAGGTATTTTCCAGGAGGACAAAAGTGCTTGGAAGTTTGTACGGTTGTCTTTTAGGGAATAATCAACGTAAAGTCTCCTTTTGAGAAGACGGATCAGGTAGAAAAACCTTGAAGATATCTACAGCAAAGGGCATAGCTTTTCCAGAGTTCACAGCCGACATATTCCTGAACAGCAACATGGGACTTGGTAAATATATAATTATTCTCCAGTCCCAGCTAGTACAGCAAAATCGGCGAAGATAACTGAACAAGAGCAAACGTTCTAGGGTGTGTAGGAGTTGAGTGGACAAGTAAGCACAGCAATTTTAAGTTTTGCGTTCCATGTGTGAACTTGTCTAAATCAGAGAAGCAAGTTAATCTTGCGTAAGTATCTCTGGTGAATGTGATCTTGATCTATCGTTCGATGTGATCTAAATCATTGACTAGTATCCGACTGAAAAAATCGAGATCAGTTAAGCGCTAGTGATCATAGGAGGTCGTCTTTGAAACGAGCATTGAAAAAAAGAGAAAAGGCTGTGCTGAAAAATACCCCCAGCGGTGATGATGCCCCAGTAGAACACCTAAACCTAAATGTAGCTAATCCCAAGGTCAACCGCCGGGTGGGGACTCAAGCCGCCATGATTGGCTTGGCAATCTCAATGGGAGCAACCAGCCTTTTGGTGACTCGACAAAGCGATCAAGCCCAAGCAGCAGCGCCTGTAGGCAGCCAAAAGGCAGCCTCAACTACTCCAGCTGCTCCTGATAGTGAGGTGAAATTTGCTTCCACAAAGCTGGCGACTTCCATAGTCTCATTAGCCAGTGTGCCAGAAAATCCTGTCATCGTGGAACCTACAGCAATTTCACAGTTGCCAGGGCTTGAAGCTAAATGGCAAGTTGCCGCGGGTGGAATGTCTGTGCCAGTTCGCACTTTAGATAATTTTTCTACTAAAACAGCAGCGAACAAAACTTCCTGGCAACAATCACCAGTGTTGCAGGAATTGCCAACAGGAAACAAGCTAGAGGAGACAGAAAAAGAACTGTCTAGTGACAATAGCATCACTGATGGCCAAACTGCATACCTAAACGCTCAACCAGAAACCCAGGCACAAGAAAGCCCAGTTGCCAATGGTGAAGTTGATGCTCAACTAAAGGCGCAACAAGAGTTTGCACTAAATCGCTTACAAGAAAAATCGAACCGTTTAAGAAAAAGTCTGGCGGAGTTGCGGTCTGAGGAGACCCAAAATTTATCAAAAGCTGAGATAGCGTTGGCGCAGCCGCAAACCATAGAAAACACGCTACCACCTAGCGTTGTTAATACGGCAGCAGAAGAGTCGTCAACCTTGAGCAACGACAGTACAGAAAGTCTTATATCGAGGTTAAAGCAAACACCACAAACAATAGCCCCGCAGTCACAAGCAGTCACAATTCCTGTGCCAGCTACACCACAAATTGTGGCATCATCGGTGACTACAGCCTACGAAGTTAAACCTGGAGATACACTAGCGGCCATTGCTAGTAGATACAACACTTCAGTGTCAGAACTAGTCAGGGCAAATAATCTTAGCAATCCGGATCAATTAAAAATCAGCCAAAGACTGATGATTCCTGCTACTGGGGCTAATCGTCCTAGTGTGGCTCAGATACCAGTAGTTGTTAACACCCCTAGCGTAAATTCTGGCAGTACGCCGATGGTAGTTAACTACGCTAGTAACAACTTGAATCCCAATCCGCCGATTGCTGCATCACAGTTACCCTTGCCAGTCTTTGCCAATAACAGCAGTGTCAATATCCCTACACCAGTCACTGCCAATAACCAGATACAGGTAAATACTGCGATCGCACCAACAGTAGAATCTACCAGTACTGGCACTAATGGCATTGGTGGTGATACCCCAGTACCGACAGTTTTTGCCGAAATTCAGCAGTCGAGACAAGCAGCTGAGCAAGCGGCAAATACTCAAGATAACGAAGGTATTCGCAGCTTACATGCGGACATTGAAAAATTAAGGGAAAAATACCGCACCCAACAATCTGGCAATGCAGTGGCATCAGCACCGGCTGTCAACGAGAATGTTTCTATACCCATTCCTGTGGCGACACCGAATAATTTTGCAGCATCTCAACCTGTTTCATCACAGAACAGTGCAGCAATATCAATTCCTGTTCCCAGCCCGATGTTACCTGGTGTTGGTAATCAACCTGTAAATTCTCAGTTGCGTGCGACTCGCGCTAACGAGCCAGTCAATCCAGAGTTCGTGCGGAACCAAAGAACTGCTCAACCCTCCAATGCATCACCTACCAGAATTGCAACACCTCCCACCAGTGCTGTTAACTCTGACAATCTAGGAAACTTACGGGGAACTACAGTTTCTCCACAAATGCGTCAACAGCTACCACCTTTGGCAGCAGTAGACCAATACTTACCTAGACCAATTGATGCAACTACACCACCCCCTTCAACCGCTTCTACAGATTTCATGTGGCCTGCCAAGGGTGTATTGACTTCCGGCTATGGACCGCGCTGGGGCAGAATGCACAGAGGCATTGATATTGCTAACGGCGTTGGCACACCAATTTACGCAGCCGCTGATGGTGTGGTGGAAACATCTGGTTGGAACCGAGGTGGTTACGGCATCCTTGTCGATATTCGCCATGCTGACGGCAGTATGACTCGCTATGCCCACAATAACCGCACCTTAGTACGTGTAGGTCAAGAGGTGACTCAAGGGCAACAAATTGCCGAAATGGGTAGCACTGGTTTCAGCACAGGGCCACACACCCACTTTGAAATCCATGCATCAGGCAAGGGAGCCGTTAACCCCATTGCCCTATTACCAGCAGAACGTCTGTAATTCTTTACCTGTTCTCAACTAGTCAACTAAATAATTGTCTTTTTGATTGAGGGAGCTAGACTCCCTCTTTTGCTTTCTATCACCATTAGGACTAAAGTTCATAACACAAGCACTCCAGTTAAAAACAAACGGGATTGATATTTTCTGATTTGTGTATACACCGTAGATATCTTGCCAGAAGCACTACCTGAAATTTAATCAAGCCAAAGACTAGCCATCACCAAATTCGTATGCTATGCTAGGAAACGATTAAAACGCATGGCTCAGTAGCTCAGTTGGTTAGAGCACGGGACTCATAAGCCTGGGGTCGTTGGTTCAAATCCGACCTGAGCCATTTTTAGTAAAGCATCTCTCCAGCCTTTGAGAAGCAATACATATATATGTCTGTATCTTCATATTTATCCATTCTGCTGGTTGAATTGTAGCTGATTCAGCGCAGATCAAGTTATGAATTACAAGGGCAATGTAGATTGACTCAAGACGAAAAATGCTACCTGGAACAAACCGACGATAAAACCTAACACACCGCCCAAAGTGACAATTGCCTGCAATTCATTTTTGACAATTCCCTCAATGGCGTTTTCCAAATCAGCAGGTGAAGTGGATTTCACACGGTCAATAATCACTTGATCTATGGATAAAATCGGGATTACCTGGGCGACAATATTTTCTAAATCTTTTTCTAGATACCGTTCTAAAATTTGGGCTAATTCTTGACTCACCACTTCCAAGGAAGAACTAACTACAGGTGAAGAACTCAAACGATTCAGTAAGAGTGTAGCAATATTGTCCCAGTTCACGGAATCTGTTAATCCTTGGAGTAAATCGCCACCACTCGTTTGTATATAATGGCGGACACTTTCACGTGTAGTTTTGCGGAGTTGTCTGACAGTACCCACTGGCAAATTTTGGAGTGATAAATTTACCAATACTCGCTTCAGGCGATCGCGCATCTGTAAGACTTCGACTAATTCCTTTAAACGCCCATTGGTAGCATCTTTTTCGTCCAAGCAAAAAGTTCGCAACCGCGTCAGAGTATTCCGTAAGCCAAATAAATTTGCTACTACCCAATAAGTACCACTAGTTTTTTCCCGAAAGCTTTCATCAATAGTTTGAATCGTGCGATCGGTTAAAAAATCTATAATTATCTGCCGTAATACATCTGGTGGTAAAACCACCTGCAATAGCCAATCAGCCAAACGTGTCGCTTGTTCGTCAGTTAGTTGCAATTCCAGCAACACTTGGTCAAAAATTTGATTGATCTGTGCTTCGAGAAAATCTTCCCGCCGGGCTAAAACTTTTAGTAGACGTGGTAATGATTCTCCTAACAAATCACGCAAAATCCCCGCCACAATTTTGGCGCTTTTTTGGTTTTTATCTGCCTTGATTTGTTCTACAGCCATTCGCAATAACCACAGAATTGCTGACTGTACGCGTTCTGTTTGTAACAAGCGCCGCGCCAGATTTTGCAATTCCCCTGGAGTCAACAATGACCCCATAATTGTGTTGGAAATATTCTTAGCCAGACGTTCCTGATTGCGAGGAATCAATCCAGGAGTGAATGGTATTCTTCGTCCACCAATATAAATTGCTCGGTAGGGACGAAACAACATTTTGATGGCTATATCATTCGTGAAATAGCCGATAACCCCACCCAGCACCGGGGGTAATACATAAAACCAGAGTGAAGACGAATCCACAGGATTTTGGATTTGGGATTTGGGATTTTTTCAAAAGTTCTTAGGAAGGTAAGCCACTCCTAGGAGACTTTTCTGGATGGATGTTAGATTTTGAATTGAGGATTGGAGCATTTGCCCATTTCCAGCCTTCAAACTCACATTTTCCATCTCAAATCTAAAATTTAGATAGTACCAGCACTCCCATCATACCGTTCGCAATGGGATAGTGTGTGACTGACGTAAAACCAACTTGGCGGGCTAACTCTACTTGTTCTTTCCCTGTGGGGAAACGATCTAGGCTGGGACTGATGTAAGCGTATTCTTCTTTTACACCCATATTCTGGGCAATTGGTACGACTATATGATCCAAATACCATTGCTGAAAAGCGCGAATTTGCTGATTGTCGGGACGATGAAAGTCTAAAATTGCCGCTTTAGCACCAGGCTTGAGGACGCGATGTAATTCTTGCAGGCTACGGGGAATATCTGTAACGTTTCTTAACCCATAGCCCATCGTCGCCGCATCAAATTGGTTGTCATCGCAGGGTAAATTGAGTACGTCAGCTTCTATCCAAGAAATAGGAGGGTGAGGATATTGCTTTTGGGAGCGTTCTTGAGCTGCGGCTAAAAGGTTTGGGGAGAAATCCACACCATGCACATGTCCTTTTACTCCGACACGACGTGCCAAACACAAAGCTAAATCACCACTCCCACAACATAAATCGATGCAATTATCTCCCGGTTTGGCTGCGCTCCATTTGACTGTCATTTCCTTCCATATACGATGTTGTCCCAGACTCAAGAAATTATTTAATTGGTCATAAACTGGAGCAATCCGGTTGAAAATATCACGAATTTCTTGATTCATGTGTGGCTGATTCGCATTTTAAGAAGTTGATCACCCAGTCCAGCATAGCCAAACCTGTGCCAAATAAAAAGACACTCAAGTTAGGGACTTGCAAATATAGAACCTCGCATGACTAGAAGTCACGAGTGTGCGGCTTGCAGAAATCAAAGTATCAATCGCTGTGGGGAGCAGGGGAAACAGGGGGAGAATAAATCTGATAGTTGTATTGGATGCAGGAATTGAGTGTAATTTAATTTTTAGATGTCCCTAAATTTTGGAAACTACAGCAGTTTTCAGATCAAGAGTACCCTAGCTCCTAGCCTCAGTCTCTCCCCCATAGTTCATGGCAATCCCATAAGCAACTAAACTGCTACTGGTTCGCAGCGATTACTAGTAAGAGCGATCGCTACTAGTTCTGTAGATAAGCGAATTAAATTCAATTCATCTTCTCGCAACGAGCAAGATTGTTGCCACTGAAGGGACAACACGCCTAACATATGATTGCGGTAGATGATAGGAATAACTAAATGTGCTTGTGTACTAGTATCTTGATAATGAGCTACATCAGCCAGTTTGGCATCTTTGGCTACATTTAAGGAAACTTGCATTTGCCCAGTGGCGATCGCTTCACTTGTCAGTGGATCTTGATCTAGCCAGTTTTTGATAGCACCCGCACGACAATAACCACCTTGGGTTGGCGACAGCTTATTTCCCTCAACTAGCTGCAAAATACAACTATCTACGGCAAAACTTTCACTAAATACCGTAGCAATGGGTGTGAGAGTTTCCTCTAAACTATGAGCTGCTTGTGTTACCTGCACCAAAACAGTCAACAACGCCATTTGAGCATTAGCCCGGCGTAATTCTTCTGTTCGTTGCTTGAGTAAGTCGTAAGTTTCTGCGGCCCTCTGTACTACTGCTTTGAGTTCACCTGGGTCCCAAGGCTTGGTGATATATTTGTAGACTTGTCCGGCATTAATTGCCTCTACCAAGTCTTCAATATCAGTAAACCCGGTGAGGATAATTCTGACAGTATCCGGAAACTGAGGTACAGTTTTGCTGAGAAACTCAGTTCCTTTCATTTCTGGCATTCGTTGATCGGAAATGATTACCGCCACTTCCCCTTCTGCTGCCAATACTTCGAGAGCGTTAACGCCACTATCGGCTTTGAGGACATTAAAGTCCCGCCGAAAAGTGCGATATAGCAAATCAAGATTATCTGGCTCATCATCAACTACCAAAATTTTGAGTTTTTTTGGTCTTTCTAAATTAGATAATTGACGATGACTTGTATGAGTTTCCGCAATGGGATTATCCATGAGATAATTCCTATCAATATTGATTAATTTTGTTATATTCCATACCCAGGTTATTTGAGAATAGCCGTCAAGCCTTGCGTAAATGTACGAATGTAATTTCAAATTGCTTGACTTTAATAGATGTTTAGCTTTTTTGTCCTATATTCTTAGTTTTTATACCTTACTTGTAAGTATTATTCATAACTCATATTTTTGTTCGGCGGTAGAGTGTAGGGATAGTCAACGGTTAAAGATTACAATAAGATTTGCTGACGAGGAAATCACCCTCTCAAGTTGAAGCTCCCACCCCAGAATTATGACTAATCTACCTCCCAATGCTCAAAATCCTGAAAATGCTACTAACGATGTCGTCATTCCAGAGTTACTCAAAAAACTAAGGCAAAAACAAGGCACCTGGGTAGAATGGGGAATGGCGATCGCTTCCCTACAAAAAGCCGGTTACAATCCCCAGGAAATTTTTGAGGAAACTGGATTTGAGCCAATTCAACAAAATCAGGTAATTGTTGGTTCCCAAGTTTATAATTCTTTAGAAAAAGGTGGGGCATCAGAAGCCGCGCGATCGCACTTTACTACACGCGGTAGTGATGTTTTGTATGAACTGCGCTTGCTCACCCAAGAAGAACGCGCAGCGGCGGCTGAATTGACTTTTGTCCACAAACTTGATGTAGATGAAGCAAGGGAAGTAGCCAAAGCCATTAAAGATTTTTCTCGCTTGCGAAATTTACCAACTGGATTTTCTGCCCACCCTGGTGATGCTGTGGCTTACCAAGCGTGGAAATTAGCACGGCAATATACAGATTTACAAGAGCGATCGCGCCTGATTGCCAAAGGCTTAAAATTTGCCCATACACCCACAGCCAGAAAACAAATTGAACAATTATTAATAGATTTTACGGTAGTCTCCCAGCGCCCGGCTCCCATTCTGCCTTTTTATCGATTTGAGTCGGAAGACGAAGTACCACGCATCGTGCCAGTGGTAGGAGAGTTACCATTAACACCGCAAGACTTGCAAGGTGTACCCTTTGTAGAAACGATTCAGCCATTTGCTATGGTTAAGTTTGCTGGTGAACAAGCATGGGTACCATTACCAGGATGGCAAGTATTATTGAATGCAGAAGATCCAGTAGCTATTTTGTGTAATAGCGATCGCCTCCCCAATCAAACAAACACTATATCTACACCAGTCCTAGTAGTTGTAGATCGTGCCGATAGACAATGGCATGACTCTAGCTACTTCGTAGTTGATCAAGGTGGTGAATTAGAATTTCAGTGGTTTGAAACTGATCCAGAAATTCCCCTACTAGGGCGAATTGCGGTGATTGTGCGTCCTAAGAAAATCTTTGATGAAGAAATTAGCAAGGATGCTTGGCAAATTGATGAATAGTTGACTGGGGACTGGGAAATTAAAAAACTAAGCTTTAATCTTGTTGCACCGATAAAGCTGATAGGGAACACCTATGCGATAGTGCTGGGCGGTGTCTATGTTACAAGTTTCTTTCCCAAAAATAGCTACTTGCGGGGGATAATCTCGTCTTCTCAGTCCTGGAGCAACTATCCATAAATTTAGCTGAGATGCTTCTGGTGTGGGTATTTCGGCTAATTTTTGCCAAAAAAGGGATAAATCAGGACGTTGATTTAAAATAGCCAAGCTATCAGAGTTATAAAAACTAACTGGAACTTCTGTACTTGTATGACTCCTGAGTTTTTCTAAGGCTAAAGCAAAACTTAACCCTAATGCAACATCCTGATAATTGCTGTATCCCACTACTAGCATCAGGGGAACAGAAGGTTCTAAATTCATATTTTGGGCAACTTGTTCAGGCTGGAAGGGTTTTTGAAACACTAGGTTAGAAACTACAAAAACACAACTGAGAATACCCACAAGTAAAATAATAAACTTGGAATTTTTACTGTTGCTAAAACTGGCTGCTAGCAAAGCACAAAAACTGGGATAGTAAACAAAATTGTAGCGGGGAACAACAGTAATATCTTTACCTAATAAATAAGCAATAGTAAAAAATTGGATCAATATAAGAATTGTAAAACTTAAAAGTGTGAATATTGCTAAATGAGTCTGATTATTTAACCATAAAATTTTTATTTTTTTGCAACCGTGCCATCCTACCCATATAGCAAAACCCACCATCAGCAAACCACAGATAATGGTAATTACTAAAGGCTGATTTTCCACAGGTAAAGCAATTAACATTAACACCCAACTAATCAAAGTTTGATATATGGGTGCTATGTGGATAGTAGCAGGTAACCAATTAGTTTCGGAACTTTGAAAATGACTAATAAAGACTATTATCCAGGGAAGCAAACTAATAATAACTCCACTAGTGGACAAAATCAAAGCCAAGCAAATTAGAGATTTGTTGAGTTTAGGATTATACCAATAAATTAATGCAAAAATTGTAGTAACTTCAGCAATAAAAGCCAGAATAAAAAAGTAATGTACATAAATACCAATGCTATTAATAATAGCCCATAAAACCCAAACCCAAACTCTCAAGTGTTGCTGCTCAAAAATATCCTTTTGAATTTGGATGAGTCCCAATAATGCTAACGTTATCAGAAACATAGGCATTGTATAGTGCCTTGCTTCTTGGGAAAGGTAAACAGCAAAAGGAGAAACAGCCATGATTAATGCTGCCATGATTCCAGAAGCGCCAGAGAAGGCGATGCGATTGACACCATAAATTGCGGCGATCGCTCCGACACCAAATAAAGCTGGTAGCGATCGCAATTTTTCCACCCACTCTGCACCCAAAGGACTCAGCCACCCTAACCAACTGTACATCCCGCAAAAAAATAGCGGCGGATGGGTAGACTGATTAGCCAGATTTGCAGCAATTTGAGAACAGCTAACCCCCGACTGGTAAGTAAAAATTTCTGGTACTCTAGCAAGTGGTAACGCTGTATCCAAAGGCAAATCGTAATAACTTTTGCCTAGACTAAAAATAGCTGTAATGACCTCATCCATCCACAGTGGTTTTAAATCTAGATGCCAAAATCGCAAAACAGCACCAAGGGCCATCGCCCCAGCTAAACCCAGATAATGTAAATACCGTTTAATATTTGTCATTATTTAGTTATTCGCAATCCTAGGGGATATCCACAAAAAAAATATAAGGAGTACATATTCATAAATCACTGAAGATTGCTATATATAGATAATTATTTATCTTTGCAGTTTAATACAGCAATGCTAATTTGAGTAATTTTTTTGGTGATTTTTTTATGTGCCTTACTTAATCACAAAATGCTGTAACTTCATTCAAAAACTAAAATTTTATATGTATGTCAGACGCTAATTTTACGGCTACAGTGCCTCCAGAATCTCGTCAGCCACAATTATCTCAACTTCTCTGGGAGAAAACTTTAAAAATCCGTAATAGTCTGCGTCCGGGACAACAGCAAATGGCTGATTGGCAATCAGGGCCATTAGCTATTTCCGCCGTTCCTGGTGCTGGCAAATCTACAGGTATGGCCGCAGCAGCAGCCATCGCCATTGCGCGCCAGTACGCAATTCCCCCCGAATCGCGCCCATTGTCCCGTCGTCAAATTGTCGTTGTGACCTTTACGCGTTCAGCTGCTGCGAATATTAAAGCCAAAATCCGCAAATACTTACGAGAGGATTTATCTTTACCGCAGACAGGCTTTGCAGTGTATACTTTGCACGGTCTAGCTTTGAACATTGCCAGCCGCCATCCTAATTTATCAGGTTTAGAGTTAGAGAATGTCACATTAATCACACCTAGTCAAAGCCACCGTTTTATCCGTACAGCCGTAGAACAATGGATTGCTGAACATCCAGGGCGATATCTACGGTTACTAGAAGGGCATCAATTTGACGGAGAGGAAACAGAAAGATTACGCCGTCAATCTGTGCTGCGAACAGAAGTATTACCCGATTTAGCGACTACAGTCATTCATGAAGCCAAAAGTTCTGGGATATCGCCAGAACAACTACGCGATTGGAGTCAACAAACCACAGACGAATATGCAATTTTGCAGGTAGCCGCAGGATTGTATAAACAATATCAAAACTTAATGCGATCGCGTGACTTCATCGACTACGACGACATGATTTTAGCCGCCCTCCGCGTTTTAGAAAACGACAGCGCCCGGCGCCGAGAACAAAAGGAAGTCTACGCCGTTTTTGAAGACGAAGCCCAAGATTCCAGCCCCTTACAGACACAGCTGTTAGAGATTTTGGCAAGAGATGAGGAAGATGAGAAAAATAATTCTTTACTTCCCCACTCCGCACTCCCTACTCCCTACTCCCTACTAAACTTAGTCCGAGTTGGTGATCCTAATCAGGCGATTAACTCGACTTTTACGCCAGCCGATCCGATTTATTTTCGGGAATTTTGCCAACAGTGCGATCGCTCTGGCAAACTAGCAACAATGGATCAAGCCGGTCGCAGTACCAGAGTTATCATTGAAGCCGCCAACTTTACCCTGGAATGGGTAAACAAGTTATATCAAAACAAAAATCAATCATCTCCCCCAACGTCCCCATCCCCCTTTCGTTCGCAAAAAATTCGCCCTGTGGACAGTAACGATCCTCAACTTAATGCCAACCCAGCACCCATAGGTAGAGGATTAGAACTGTATACACCGCGTGATATTCATCATACAGTTGAGTTAATTTCCCAAAGAGTCATTGAGTTATTTGCTGAAAACCCTACAGAAGTGAGTGCGGCAATTTTGGTGCGGGAAAATCGCCAAGGAAGATGGCTAGCAGAAGCCTTAACACCTGTATGTAAAGAGCATAAAATTACACTTTATGATGTGGGTGAACGCGATCGCCGTTCGCATATTCCCCAAGAAATTTTGGCATTACTGCAATTTTGCCATCGCCCTCATTCCCCGGACTACCTGAAAGCCTCTTTAGAGGTATTGGTACAGCGTCAATTGATTCCTACCCAAGACCTCAACGCCTTAGCTAGTCTCCCAGAAGAATTTTTATATCCCGGCCCCCTAGCGCCACCCCAGTCAGAACCCGTACAAAAAGCCGCTAGTTTGTGCCGTAAGTTGCTCCGCGCTCGTTTGGAATTGCCTCTATATCAGCTTATTTCTTTTCTGGCCTTAACTTTAAATTACGACCAAGCAGAATTGGCAACGGCTGACAAACTTGCAGAACGAGTAAATCAGCAAATAGCTGGCAATAGTTCAATGGGGGCGATGTTATCAACTTTAAGTGAAATTGTCAGTTCTGAACGGTTTGAACCAGTGGAAACAGATGATTTAGAAGCGCGTTATACCCGTTGTGGTCAATTGACAATTATCACCATGCACAAAGCTAAAGGGTTAGACTGGGACTATGTATTTATGCCCTTTCTTCACGAAAACTTGATTCCTGGCAGATTTTGGGTTCCTCCCCAAAGCCAGTTTTTAGGAGATTTCACCTTATCAGAAGTAGCTCGCGCCCAAATTCGGGCGGCTCTCCACGGTGAATCTGATATACCCGATGTCACCCAAGCGTGGGAACAGGCAAAACATCTGAAAACAGCTGAGGAATATCGATTACTTTATGTTGCCATGACCAGAGCTAAACGCCTGCTGTGGATGTCTGCATCACAAAAAGCGCCTTTTACTTGGAGTAAACCGGAAAATTTGCAAGAACAAGCGCCATGTCCGGTGTTTCCGGCTTTAAAAAGTCACTTTTCTAAATTCGTAATGGGCTATGCCCCGCTTCGCTAACGTAATTCGTAATATGAAATCAGTGATTAAGGTACGTGCTTTCATCAACTGCGCCAGCATATTCGCCTTGATGTTGACGAGTCTGCTAACTTGCGGATGTGGCATCACGAATAACAATGCTGTTGCCGATGGATTGGGTACACAAACTCAAATCAGCCAGAATGATTCTCCGAAATTGCCCAAGGCGATCGCAGATAAAATTTTAACCGACGCGTCCCAAGGTTCTGGGGTGGCAATTCCTGACTTAAAAATCACTCAAGTTAAATCCCAAACTTTTAGCAATCCCTGTAAATTCAACTTTGGCGAAATCTGTACCCAAGAATACAACCCGGTGGCGGCTTGGGAAGTGATTGTCAACGTCAAAAATCAATATTGGACTTACCACGTTAATCAATCCGGCTCCCAAATTGTTTTAGATCCTCAATTTAAAGTGGACTCTGGAAATTTCCATAAATAGTATATAATTATGGATTGTGTCGAATTGAAGCCAGACAATGCCTAAACTAAAGACCCGTAAAGCAGCGTCCAAGCGATTCCGTGCCACCGGTAGCGGTAAAATCGTCCGTCGCAAAGCTTTTAAAAACCACCTTTTAGAACACAAGTCTGCTAACAAAAAGCGTAGCTTTTCTAAAATGGCAGTTGTCAACGAACGTGATGAAGAAAACGTACGCTTGATGCTTCCTTATTTGTAACTTTTTCAGGAAATACAGGAAATAAACTATGACTCGGGTAAAACGCGGTAACGTAGCTCGTAAACGCCGCAATAAAATTCTCAAACTAGCTAAAGGTTTTCGCGGTTCCCACTCAACTCTATTTAGAACCGCCAACCAACAGGTAATGAAAGCGTTGCGGAGTGCTTACCGCGATCGCAAAAAGAAAAAGCGTGATTTTCGTCGCCTGTGGATCACCAGAATTAATGCTGCTGCTAGACAGCATGGTTTGAGCTACAGCCAATTGATTGGTAATTTGAAAAAAGCCGATATTCAACTCAACCGTAAGATGTTGGCGCAATTGGCAGTTCTCGATCCTGCTAGCTTTGGCAAAGTTGCAGAATTAGCACTTCAAGCTAAACAATAAAGGTGGTAACGGATGAATAACCGATGTAACAGATGGCGCATGATGAATCCGTTACATCTGGTATTATCCGCTATCATTTTTTGTATTTTCTGGTGGACAATTTGGGGAACAGGATCGATAGCATCAGCCGCCCCAATGCCAGAAATTCAGCGACGAGGTTACTTAACTATTGCCGTTAAAGATAACTTGCGTCCCTTAGGATTTAGAGACGATAGTGGTAACTTACAAGGCTTAGAAATCGACTTAGCAAAGCGTTTGGCATTGGACTTGTTAGGGAAAGCAGATGCTATCAAGTTTCAACAAGTAGCCAACCGCGATCGCCTGTCTGTAGTCTTAAACAATCAAGTTGATTTAGCCATCGCCAGAGTCACAGCCACAGAATCCCGCGCCCGGTTAGTTAGCTTCAGTGTTCCTTACTACTATGACGGGGCTGTCATAGTGACAAAAGATACTGCCGTGCGGCGGATAAGTGATTTAACTAACCGGAAAATAGCCGTCATTAACAACTCCAGCACAGTAGCCCAAGTGCGGTATTATATGCCCGAAGCCGAGTTAGTGGGAGTTAAATCATATCAAGAAGCGCGATCGCTCACAGAAAATAATACCGTAGATGCCTTTGCCGCCGATGCTAGCGTTCTTAGCGGTTGGGTGCAACAATATCCCCAATACAGGATTTTACCCACCAAACTATCCACAGAACCCTTATCTGTAGTCATGCCCAAAGGATTACAGTACGATCAATTAAGAAGACAAGTCAACGAAGCGATCGCTCGATACACAGCAGAAGGTTGGCTCAAAGAACGAGTCCAACATTGGGGACTAGGAACAAGAATGTAAATACTTCCTCATCTCTCCACGTCCCCCAGTATCCGATAATAGATAAAGAAATAATATTTGTATTTGCAGGCAATGGATAAAAACTTAGCTATTATTTATCTCTCAATTTTTGTGGGTTTGCTTTTATTTGCAGTGGTGAATGTATTTCAGCAAATTTTCAAAACTCGCAAACGTGAAACCGCCTTATCACGGTTACGCAAAAAGCTAGAAAAGGAAAAAGGTACGGCTCAAGAATATTACGAGTTGGCTAGTATTTATTCAGAAAAAAAACTATTTTCTCAAGCCGTGGTGTTGTTTCAAAAAGCCCTTAAAGCGGCTGAAGAAGAAGGAGAAGAAAATAGTGCGCCTATTTACAACGGACTAGGTTATGTTTACTTTGGTCAAGAGCAATATGACTTAGCGATTCGTCAATACAAAGAAGCTTTGAAACTGAAACCAGATTATGTGACAGCACTGAATAATCTCGGTCACGCCTACGAACGCAAAAAATTAACTGCACAGGCGCTACAAATGTATGAAGATGCACTCAAGTTTGCTCCCAACAATAAAACTGCAAAACGCCGTGCTGAATCTTTGCGCCGCTTGGTTTCTGCGTAGATAGTCAAAACTAAAAAACTCAGATATATACTCTGCGTCTTTGTGGTTAAATAAATTACTTTTGAACCACAGAGGTGCGGAGAATACTGAGAGAAAAAACACAACCTTTGTGGTTAATATATTTTTCCCTATAATTTTATAACGAGCATTATCAACAAAAATTAATAAAAATATTTGTCCAATCGTTAAGAGTTATTTAATTAAACAACAAGAATATTGTTAAATACAGAGGCTAGACCCCAATCAGTAACTAGGTTTGAGCTATTAATTACCAACCAAATCAGCAAAAAGTCCTATTTCTTCCTCACTCCAACTTTTGAGACAATCAAAAGCGATTTAATAATCATGCACTCATAGTTATTTGAGTTGAAAAGGGAGAACCAGTCATGAAATTGGCTTACTGGATGTATGCAGGGCCAGCCCACATCGGCACTTTGCGGATTGCGAGTTCATTTAAAAACGTTCATGCGATCATGCACGCCCCATTAGGTGATGACTACTTTAACGTCATGCGCTCTATGCTATCGCGGGAGAGAAACTTCACCCCAGTAACCACCAGTGTTGTTGACCGCAACGTTTTAGCACGGGGTTCACAAGAAAAGGTGGTAGACAACATCACCCGCAAAGATGCCGAAGAACACCCAGATTTGATTGTGTTAACTCCCACCTGCACCTCTAGCATTTTGCAAGAAGACCTGCACAACTTTGTCGAACGGGCGCAGTTGGAGGCGAAAGGAGACGTAATGCTAGCGGATGTCAACCACTACCGCTTCAACGAACTGCAAGCAGCCGATCGCACTCTACATCAAATCGTCCACTACTACATCGAGAAAGCTCGTAAAAAGGGCGAACTCCCAGAAGGCAAAACCGAAAAACCCTCAGTTAACATCATCGGTAATTCCACCCTTGGGTTTCATAACAACCACGATTGCACCGAACTCAAGCGGCTGATGGCTGATTTGGGAATTGAAATAAATACAATCATTCCCGAAGGTGCGGCGGTGCATGATTTGAAAAAAATGCCCAAAGCCTGGTTTAACTTAGTTCCTTACCGTGAACTGGGCTTAATGACTGCTCATTACTTAGAAGAACAATTTGGCACACCTTACATAGACATTACCCCAATGGGTGTAGTGGAAACAGCACGGTGTATCCGCAAAATTCAACAAGTAATTAACGCCCAAGGGGCTGATGCTGACTACGAAGACTTCATCAACGAGCAAACCTTACATGTCTCTCAGGCTGCTTGGTTCTCTCGTTCCATTGACTGTCAAAACTTGACTGGTAAAAAAGCTGTAGTGTTTGGTGACAATACCCACGCCGCCGCCATCACCAAAATTTTGGCCAGAGAAATGGGGATTCATGTAGTTTGGGCTGGAACCTACTGTAAATATGATGCCGATTGGTTCCGCGAACAAGTGAGTGAATACTGTGATGAAGTTCTGATTACCGACGATCATGGAGAAATTGGGGATGCGATCGCTCGTGTCGAACCTTCTGCTATATTTGGTACTCAAATGGAACGTCACGTTGGTAAACGCTTAGACATACCTTGTGGTGTCATTGCTTCACCCATCCACGTGCAAAACTTCCCCATTGGTTACAAACCATTCTTAGGTTATGAAGGTACCAACCAGATTACCGATTTGATCTACAACTCCTTCACCTTAGGAATGGAAGATCACCTCTTAGAAATCTTCGGTGGTCACGACACCAAAGAAGTCATTACCAAAGGCATTTCTGCCGACTCTGACCTGAACTGGACAAAAGACGGTCAAGCCGAACTAAACAAAATCCCTGGTTTTGTCCGTGGCAAAGTCAAACGCAACACCGAGAAATTTGCTCGTGAGCGAGGCATGAAAGAAATTAATGCTGAAGTCCTTTACGCAGCGAAGGAAGCTGTCGGTGCTTAGAAAGGGAGTAGGGAGTAGGGAGTAGAAGCAGGGGGGCAGGGGGCAGGGAGCAGGG
>NZ_CAWUDM010000004.1:0-108948 GCF_963920855.1 Nostoc sp. CCY0012
TTTAGATTCTTCTGATTCCTTGTGTCAAGCCTGATTGAGATGCTCTTACCCTGCCCTCAAAATACTCTTGGTTTGGTATCTTCATAAAGTTGATATTTATTCAGCTTAAATTATATATAATTAATTATTATCTCTTAAATTGAAATGCCTTTCTAGGTTCTCAATTCTTTGTCTTTGTTGATTGATTGTTTCTAAATGTCGGTTTGATTCTGCTTCTATATCTGCAACTTTTACCTTATATTTAGCAATCTTCAGATTTCGTTTAATTACATTAGGAATTGATACTAGTAATCCTACTATAATTCCCATAGCTAGAGTGAGGATGAGTACGATGGCTAGTGAAGCTTCAAAATTCCACACCAATAGGGCAACGCTAATGGTAACAGCATTTTGAAATGCAAACACTACTGCTAATAATGCTACTAAGATGGCAAGAATTAAAAATATTTGCATTGTAGTTGGGAAAATAAACGAACCGCCCTTCGGGTTCAGCAGTTCCTAATAGGGGAAACCCCCAAGATCGGACTGCTTCACCAAGGCGCCAAATGCGCCAAGAAAATTAATAGAAGATTGCACTAATGAATTTATCGATGCTGGATAATCAGACCTAATATAGTAAATCATCAGTATAATATTATCTTGAACCTCGCATGACTAGAAGTCACGCGATTCCTGCTTCAATGATCTTTGCCTGGATAACTCCAGGACTAACAAGTTCTCCACAGGCGTATCAATCAGGAGGAATATCCACACCGCTTTTTGCCGCCACTAGGAATAATTGACTTAAGGTGCTAACTTCAGTTTTTCATCTGTTATTAACTTGAGGCTGCCAAATGCGAATTGTCTTATCTTTACTGCTACTGACTAGGATTTTTTGGGTAGGGTTGGTGGCTAAAGCTAAAACCCAGTCGTTATGACCAGAAAGGGTTTGCAGCAAGTTACCTGTTTGCATATCCCACATTTTAATCATATTGTCAATACTGCCACTAAGGAGAGTCTGCCCATCCAGTCCCATACTTAGAGTAACTACCCGTGATGTATGACCTAACAGTGTATGCAACAGTTTACCTGTTTGCAGATCCCAAATTTTAATACTTTGATCCCAACTGGCACTGGCGAGTGTTTTTCCATCGCGGCTAAAGGCCACATATCTCACAGCATCATTATGTTGGGCGATAGGCGTTCGCGGTAGTGTGCCTGAGTCTCTAGCCATGTCCTTCGGGCTTATCGCCTGACGCAATTCCCCTGTATATATGTCCCAAATTTTAATGGTTGTGTCAAGACCCCCTGTAGCTAAAGTTTCCCCGTCGGGACTGATAGCAACCGAGAACACCCGACTTTCATGTCCCTGAATTGTCCGCAGCAGTTGACCTGTGTGAAAGTTCCAAATTTGGATATTACCGTCTTCAGTACCACTGACTAAGGTCTGTCCATCGGAACTGATGGCAACTGACCACACAGGGCCGCCATTAGGATTAATTGTCCTGATGATCTCGAAGGTCTGCAAATTCCAAACCTTAATTGTCTTGTCTCCACTACCACTGACCAAAGTTTGATCATCTGAACTGATTGCGATCTCTCTGACGGTATCGGTATGTCCTTCCAATGTGGATATAATCTTGCCAGGATTTACATTCCAAACCTTAATAGTTTTATCGGCACTAGCACTCACCAAAGTCTGTCCATTGGCGGTGAGAGCAACAGACCAAATAGAATCTCCATGACCAGCCAAAGTTTGAGTGAGAGTCAGATTTTGGGAAGATGGTACGGGATTGGGAGCGGGAGTAGGCTCTGGAGCCTGGGGAACACTGTCCGCAAAAGGTGTGACTTTCAGAAAATAGTAACTGGCATAATAGCTACCTGGGATCAAAGCCAGCAGCGCCGTCATGGATAAGATGATCCCCAGCATTAAAGTCAATTGTTCTGAATGGGGAAGAAGTTTTTTTACCCTATATTGGGACTGAGCTTTACCCAAAAGTATCTGGCGATAATCTTCTGCTGACCGTATTACTATAGGCATCTCCTGGGGAATGATGGTGTCATGAGCATAGAATGGTGTTGCAGCAGCCAATGAATCTCGATAAGAAATGGAAATGCTGGGTATTTTCCCATCAACTGTGAAGGCAAATAAATTGAGTAATTCTCCCTGGTGAAGAGCCATCTGGCTTTGGTCAATTTTATCTCGAGGAATTTCCACCCCAGCACGAGCAGAATGATAATTCCACAAGTCGGGAGCGACTACGTTTTCTACAACATCTGGGAGATTTTGCCTGTCTATGAGGGTTACTGGCCCGGTGCGTAGGCAAATAAAAATATTTTCCAGTTGAATAGGCTGTAGTTTACCTGCTAAATAGTAACAAACAAAGTAAGGGACATCGCTGCGACCGAAATCATCTAGTCCATCGTTGTATAACCAACCAAATAAGCATTGCTCTGGGGTGACTTGATATAAATAAGCCGCTTGATATCCAGCATTTGGTGGATTGTAGGAATCCCAGTACTGATAAACCACCTCTTGGATAAAGGCCTGCTGAACTTCTGTGGGAACTTCTGTACTCACCAGAGTTCTAAATCCCACACCAGCAAAACTAGTATATACAAGTTGACCTAAAAGCAAAGGGGTCATACTAAGCGCAATTCGTAATTAAAATAGTCAAACTTAATCTGGGTTTCTAGGTTAGTAGAGACAACTATATTGAGTATTTAGTTGTCAATATCATTTTGTTGAGTAGGGTTTGGTGATTGTTGTATGATTGGCATTCGCTGAGGAAAAATTCTCAATAAATTCAAGACCAATAATAGTGAAGCGATCGCCCCTACGAAACTAACACTTACTAAGGACATAATTAAAATAGACCTCCGGGTCTTTAATGATAATCCCTGTCCCATCAAGGTTTGGGTGAATTTACTAGACAATATTTGGAAAAATGACTGTTCATGAGCATCATTCAGTTGTGATAAAATCCAAAGCAGTGGAGTAGCTGCACCTTTTGCTTGGAGACGGGAAACACCTTCTAAAGAAACAATCGGGATAGCGGAATAAAATGTTTGATGTGTGGCTTTCAAATTATCAAGGTATGTAGTCAGCGGTTCCAGTTTTTTGGTAATTCGTTGCTGGGTAGCTGAATTAAGTTCAATGAGGTCGCACTTAGTTAAAATTAATGCAAAAGCGTATTTTACATTATACTTGGAGATTACGGAAGCGATCGCCGCTACCTGGTTGAAAATATCTTCTAGTACCCGTGGGTAATCGGGATCTTTGATCAAAGCGTGGGCATTAATAAATACACAGCAGCTATTGGTAGAAAATATCATGTCTTGAAATGCCGGATTAACAATATTAGAAAATTCCCCAGGAATATCCCACCAGCGAAAATTACATACGGTTTTCGCACCCGACACGCTTTGACGTTTCAAACTAAAGTTAAAGTTAGTAATTCTAATTGTCGGTGGCGGGTATTGACCAGTGCGAGCAACATGCTTTTTAATCTTTTCTAGATTGGCTTGCACATTGCTATCTTGACAATCAAACCACATCTGCTGAGAATTGTCTGGGTGATTATCGGGATGTAATTCTGCGTAGCTACCGGCCAGAAAAACTGTTTTGCCTACTCCTCGTTGACCAATACTTAACAGGCTAAAGGTTTTTGGGGTAGTTGCAGATAATAAATTCATATAATCACCGTTTCTGTAATCATTAATTTGACAATCTTTTGTGATATGACAATTGTAGATGATTTGTTCTATCTCAAAGATGCCACTTATATATAAAGACTGACATAGCAATCGTAAATGATTATGTAGAAAATAAAATTCATGAAAACTTGATAAATATGAAAACGAATTCCGAATATTCTCAAGTTGCACAAATTAGATAGAATTACCTACTGTGATGCATAAAGCCCCTGAATTTATGATGCTGTTGGCGAATAACCGAATTTATTCGGTCGTAAAATGATAAAATAAGAAATAAAGGGCGAAACTTTTCATATAAATTTTCTGATTTAAATATTTGGCAAGCATATCTGCAAAATAGGCCCCTACAACAAATTAACTTTTGCCTACACAGACCTCTATAATTGTGTGGGGGCAAAAATTTTATCCACTGATATATCTACGACATTCAGTCCTAATGTCCAGACTTTAGTCACTGGTCAAAACAATTTTAAAAATAACGAGCGCGGAGGGATTTGAACCCCCGACCCACAGAACCGGAATCTGTTGCTCTATCCACTGAGCCACGCGCCCTAATACTGGCCGATCATAGCACGTTTTAGAGAAAATCGGCAGGGTTGATGGGGGAACCATGACGACGGACTTCAAAATGCAGATGGGGCCCAGTAGATAAGCCTGTGGAACCCACAGCCGCGATCGCTTGACCTCTTTCTACAGTTTGCCCGTCATTCACAAATAATTCGCTGGCATGGGCATACAGGGTAGTCATGCCTTTACCGTGGTCAATAATTACCGTTCTGCCATAACCGCCATACCACCCGGCAAAAATTACGGTTCCGGAATCAGCGGCGCGAATTCTACTGCCATGACTAGCGGCAAAATCTAATCCTGAGTGAAAGCGACGATATCCCAAAATTGGATGTGTCCGCCAACCAAAGGCGCTGCTAGTGCGGGCATCGCTGGGATAAGTGAGTATTCCTGTTCCCCGAATGAGGATATTAGTGCGGCTATTGGCTTTAGCTTGGGCTGCGGCTACTTTCTGTTGAATTAAAACTTCTAAGTTTTGGGAATCTCGATCTAGCTGGTTTTGTGCAGTTTCCAACGCCAGGCGATCGCTATTTAGGCGTTCGATTAGTTCTGATTGTGATTCTGCCTGAGTTTGATAATCAGTTTTTTGTGCTAGCAACTGCTGGCGAATCAAAGCAATTTCATTCTTTTGCTGTTCTACTGCCATTTTTTGTTGCTGGATTTCGTTTGCTTGTTCATTGAGTTTCGCCAAAATCTTCTGGTCTGCCTGATAAACTAGCTTTAATTGCCGACGCCGACTGATAAAGTCGCTGATATTTTGGCTTTGTAATAACACAGCCCATCCTTGAGAAGCAGGCGATCGCTGAAGATATCGCAATCTGGCCACTGTGGCTGTTTGGCGTTCTGCATAAGAATTTTCCGCGACAACTAAATCAGTTTCTAACTGCTGGAGGTTTTCTGTCGCTTGTCGTAATCGTAATTCACTGTCTTGAATATGACTATTTGTAGTTTGCAAATTTTGGTTGATCCCAGTCAGTCGTTGTTCCGCGGCTTCTTGCAAATTAGTCAAGCGATCGCGCTGCTGTATGGTTTTTTCACGCTCTTGTTTAATTTGTTGCTGTTGCTGTCGCAGGATATCAACTGATGGTGCTGTAGTTGCAGATACGGGTAGTGCTACCAATATGCATAAAATACAGCAAAATGCAAGACGTAACCAAAAAATTCTTGTTAGCGGGATAAATAGCGATCTCATGCTGTTGATTCAGCCAAACAATTGCAGGCATCAACAGCATTATTCCCAAAACTGAAAAAATCCTAACAGGTTAAAACTGAGTTTTCCAACTTGCCAAATCAGCCAAAGAGCGATCGCGGTAACGTCCATAACGCTCTGGCTTACTTTTGATTTTCACGCCTAAATCCGGCAAAATGCCAAAATTTGGTGGCATTGGTTGGAAATGCTTGGGTGAAGCCGAACTAATAAATTCTAATAACGCCCCCATCATGGTATTAACTGGTGCTGTTAATAATTCCTTACCTAAAGCTAACCGCGCAGCATTGGTTCCCGCTAACCAACCATCTGCGGCGGCGGCGGTGTAACCTTCAGTACCAATCAACTGTCCAGCGGCAAACACAGTGGGACGTTGTTTAAATTGTAAAGTCGGGTACATTAATTGGGGTGCATTAATAAAAGTATTGCGGTGCATCACTCCCAAACGCACAAATTCCGCATTTTCTAAACCAGGAATGAGGCGGAAGACTCGCTTTTGTTCACCCCAGCGCAGGTTAGTTTGGAATCCTACCATATTCCACAGTTGACCGGCTTTATCTTCTTGGCGTAGCTGCACCACAGCATAAGGCCGTTCCCCTGTGCGACTATCAGACAATCCTACTGGTTTTAGGGGGCCGTAGCGCATGGTGTCTTCTCCCCGGTGCGCTTGTTCTTCAATGGGTAAACAAGCTTCAAAAAATTTCGCTGTTTCTCGTTCAAAGTCTTTTAATTCAGTTTGTTCCGCTTGACGTAGTTCTTGCCAAAACCGCAGATATTGTTCCTTGTTCATCGGACAGTTGAGGTAAGCAGCTTCACCTTTGTCATAGCGCGATGCCATAAAAGCAATGTCATGATTAATTGATTCACCTACAACGATGGGGCTAGCTGCATCAAAAAAGCTGAGGTATTCCATCCCCGTCAAACGGTGCAAGTCTGCGGCTAAATCAGGACTGGTTAAAGGCCCGGTTGCTAACACCACAATACCTTCAGGAATAGCTGGAACTTCACCGCGCCGAAATTCCACTAAAGGATGATTAGATACAGTTTCCGTCAAGTCTTGGCTAAATTGTCCTCTATCTACAGCTAGGGCCCCACCAGCCGGAACAGCGTGTTCATCAGCTTTAGCAATGACTATAGAACCAAGTTGGCGTAGTTCTTCATGCAACAATCCTGTAGCGCGATCGCTTGCCATTGCCCCAAAGGAATTACTACAGACTAATTCTGCCAGATGTTCTGTATGATGGGCTGGGCTAAAGCGTTTGGGGCGCATTTCATGTAAAATCACCGGCACTCCAGCCTGGGCTATTTGCCAAGCTGCTTCTGTCCCAGCTAATCCACCTCCAATTACTTGTATCGCTTGCTTATCCATAGTTCTACGCTCAGATCACCCAATTTCATGTTGCTGGGAATGCATACAAGTCATGATATAGCAGGAAATGGGGAATGGGGAAGAAGGATTGTCTTCCTCCCTAAATCTGGGAACTTCCTAAGATTTCTTTTAAAAAAACCGCAAGTCTAAATTTACTTGCCATAATCCTGTGTAGCACTCAACTATTGAAAACACGAAAATTACAGCTGATCAATCTCATTAATAAAAAAAATTACAGGAGGTTTTTTCAATTAACTTTTAAAGTATTGTCAAACCACTACACAAGAGGAGTGTTTATGACGGCTTCATCATCAGATAATTCCATCAGTAGACCCATCACTCAAGACCTGGAAGCAGCTAAGAAACAATATCAATATAACTATACTCATATTCCACCTCTTGCAATGGTGGATGAGCTTCCTGGTTCAGAGTTGTTCTCGAATCAGTGGATTTATTTGTTAGCCCAAGTACTAAAGGCGATTGTCGTGAATACTATCATCACCAACCGGGGGAATCGTGGTTCCCAGTCGGTTCGTGATGATGTGAAATGGTTTATTTTAGAAGCCTTAATTAAAGGGGCAATACCCGTCAAGATTAGTATTATTACTCAACTACTGCCAATTATTCCGAAGGTTTTAATTCTCGGACTATCTAAAGATTTTCGGGAACTCGATGATCTGTTTTTTTCCATGATCCGCGAAAACGGACTCAAGATATTTCAAGATTCTTTAGATCGAGTCACAGCCCTGTTATATAAAGGACATCCTACAGGACATGTAAGCAATCTTCAGGATTACAAACAGATATTTCCCATCATGAAGCCAGAAGCGATCGCTCAAACTTTTCAGCAAGATGAAGTTTTTGCATATATGCCAGTAGGTGGCTACAATCCTCTGGTAATTAAGCGGGTAAATACTCCAGGTGATAACTTCCCTGTCCAAGAGGAACATTACCAAGCCGTCATGGGTAATGAGGATTCATTAGCAACGGCAGGAGAAGAAGGAAGACTCTATCTAGCCGATTATAAAATTTTAGATGGTGCAATCAACGGCACATTTCCCGGCCCACAAAAATATATCTATGCACCTCTAGCGTTGTTTGCATTACCCAAAGGATCTGACTCTCATCGTTTACTGCGCCCTATAGCTATTCAGTGTGGACAAACTCCCGGAACTGATTACCCGATTATTACCCCCAATTCTGGTGAATATGCTTGGCTGTTTGCCAAAACCGTCGTCTACATCGCAGATGGCAACTTTCATGAAGCTGTTAGTCACCTGGGGAGAACGCATTTGTTTGTTGGGCCTTTTGTCATCACAACCCATCGCCAGTTATCTCCTAGCCATCCCCTCAATTTATTACTACGTCCCCATTTTGAAGGCACTTTAGCAATTAACGATGCCGCCCAAAGAGTCCTCATCGCTCCTGGCGGTGGTGTTGATAGATTACTTGCATCAACAGTGGATAACTCACGGGTATTAGCAGTGCGTGGGTTGCAAACCTATCCTTTCAATCAAGCCATGTTACCGCAACAATTGAAACAGCGTGGTGTAGAAGATCCCAACTTATTACCTGTTTATCCTTACCGAGATGATGCATTACTAGTTTGGGATGCCATCCATCAATGGGTATCAGATTATCTCAGCCTTTACTACAAAACAGATCAAGATATTCAAAATGATACAGCCCTGCAAGCATGGGCAGCCGAAGCTCAAGCTGACGATGGCGGACGTGTAATTGACTTTGGTGAAGATGGAGGAATTAAGACACGGGCTTACCTAATTGACGCCGTGACTTTAATTATTTTCACCAGTAGCGCCCAACACGCTGCGGTGAATTTCCCCCAGAAAGATTTGATGAGTTACCCAGGTATACCCTTGGCAGGTTATATGCCAGCTACAACCCTCAAAGGCAAAGTCAGTGAGCAAGACTACCTGAATTTGCTTCCGCCTTTAGGACAAGCCCAACGGCAATTAAATGTACTGACTTTGCTGGGTTCTGTATATCACAACAAGCTTGGTGAGTATCCGCAACAACACTTCACAGATCCGCAGATAAAACCCTTGTTAGAGAAATTCCAGAGTCATCTTCAACAGGTAGAAGCCACTATTAAGGAACGCAATTTACACCGCCCACCTTATGAATATTTACTCCCGTCTAAAATTCCCCAAAGTATTAATATCTAAGGGGCTAGAGGCTAGTACCGCTGCCTTGGAAGTCAAAAGTCTTATCAAACAGGCTGTTTGTCGATTTTAAATGGTATGCCTATTTACCAAAAGATAAGGTTTAAAGCCTCGCCCCTTGTGGGTGGTTTTTCTCCCCTGCCCCCCTGCTCCCCTGCTTTTTCCTTAGCCTCCTGATCGCACTCATCTCCCCCATCACCTACTCACAAATCAGAAACTATGGAAACTTCCAAAATACTTCAAGCTCACGATCGCCAAATTCGGCTTTCTCGCCGTCTTGCTAAAGTGGGTTATAATACTACCCTTGGCAGGCTGTTTCGCCTAATTGCTTACTACAGAGAAGCTTTGCTCATACTCCAGCAATGGAAAGACTTTCTCTATATTCGCAAGGAACATATTGGAGACAAGTATTTTGCTGTAGATCAGGCGATTATGCATTCTTCTCACTCCCAAGTGAAAGAACTCATGCACGTTGAGCCGCAATTACGAGGCAATGATTTAGGCATAATTAGAATGTTAGCTCCTAGCTACTTGCTAAATAATCCCCTGAGTTTGGGAATGAACGGCAATGAACATACAGGAATTCGTGCTGTTTTTAAACAAGCTTTGCCAGATCCATCTGCCAAAATAAATGTTATCGGTGATCTAGTCAATCAAAGTTTATTAGTAGCTGCCCAAAAAGGTGAAATCCATATCGGCAATGACTTACCCAAGATGATACTGTATATTTTGCATCAACTTGTGTGGGAAATTTCATTATCTGAAGCAGAAATCACATCATCGAATAGTTATATTCAAACTCTGGCTCTCGCATCCTTACCTAATTTTGTCAGCAGATATTTATTAGCCATTATCACAGCACCGAGAATTAGCCATCGTCGGCGTTTAATTGAGCGGTATCAACAATCTCCACTATGGGCATCTTACCTAGAAATTGGTAGCCAATATCAATTGAATGCCCATCAGATTGCTAACAGTATATTCGATATGATTCATATTGCTGGTACGGCTGGTACAAGTGCGCTTTTAGGATCTGTAATTGGTGTTTTATGCCAAGATAATGCATTAAGAAGTGAGGTAATTTCTGAAATTAATGGTGTCTGGAATAATCAAGAAACATTGAATGCAGCCGCACTAGAAAACTTACCTCTGCTCAATCAAGTTATTCTAGAAACAGCTCGTCTTTATCCACCTGTGAGATTTGTCAGTCAACTTACTACTGAATCAGGTGAAGTTGAAATTGGTGAACAGCGATGTCCATTTCAAAAAGGTACTCGGTTACTTGGTTCTATTTTCACCGCTAATCGTGATGCTACAAGATATGAAAGTCCTGATAGTTTTGATGTGAATCGGGATTTTTCAGATATCTTATCTTGGAATGGCCAAGAGCATGAGCGAGTTTGTCCTGGACGCTCATTATCCATTGGCTTAATTAAAGTTTTTTGTTTGTATCTTTTCCAAAAATATCAATGGGAATCAATCACAGAAGTCAAGTGGAATTTTGAAAGAGTAACTGCTGTTACTCCCAATGATTTAGTACTACAAGGCTTTGCTCAAAAATCATGATTGGCTCAATTGAGAACAGGCAACTAGATAATATTGCCACCTGGATGATTTCGGTTCAACAAACAAACTTACCAACTGTCTTGAAGGGTGTTTTTTTTCTGGATGGTAACCCGCTTCCAGATGATTGCATCACAATGTATAACTTAGAATGGGACACACAACAGCTAAGTTTAATGTTACCAGTGTTTGCGCCGTTGCAGTGGACTTTTCATCGCTCAATTCTAGGATGGTTATTACTTTTTTCCGTTCAATTAACGCAACTGAAGTACCAAATTCAATTTGAAGATGAAACTTTGCAGCGATCGCAAGTCATACCCTGGGTTTTAGGAGTGCGGATTCCTGAGTGGATCATTGACGCTACACTGTGTCGAGCTGAAAATTCGGACAATGGAGATACTTGGTATCGCAAAAACTCTTGGTTTGGTGGAATTTCCAACGTGGGAGAATATACTCTGCGGCGGATTGTCGATAAAGATGGGCGCTATACTCCGGCCTTTAACGAGATGCTTGCTAAGGCACCAAATGAGTGTTTAGTGGTTGCTAGGAATTGAAACAGAGAAGATGAGTATCCCTGCCCATTTAAATGGGCAAGGGATGAATTTATGGATATCTTCTGCTACCGGCACCCACAACACCAATTTTGTGTCGATAGGAAAGTTCAGCCCCAAACCAACCGGAAACGCTAGTCAATGTCCCGACAACCAACGAAATCAATAATCCCCAAGGTAATATTCGAGCATCGGCATTACCCAAACGCAAGATGAAGTTGAAGGCTGTCAATAACAGAATTGCCACGTTAAGAATCATGTGTGTCCACCCTGCGGTGCGCTTGCGGACACGTTCAATTCTCAAGAAGTCACTCATGCCAGTTATGGCTGCAACGACGCCCCCCAGTAATCCCAAGCCAATTAACCAGAGCGATGCCCTAGCCCAGAAAAAATCATTAGTTAACCAATAGCCCACATCACTACCTAAGGCACCAGCCAAAAAGGCAATAGGAAACATCACCGTTAGGGGGTGTAAAGGATGTCCGGCGATGGCTACTGTGCTGGGTACACCAGTATCAAGATATTCTTTGTCGTCACTTTCAATAATTGGGGGAATATTGGGGAATGGAGTGGAAGTTGATTCTGCGCCTGTAGTTTCCATTATTTATAATCCTATTGTTCACTGACAGAAAGCTATTAAATATCAGCTTTAATTTGCTAATAAAATATTTGTTTTCATATGCAAATATCCTTTGAGTAAATTTATAGAACTATGCTATTTTTTTTATCTACCTAGAGGTGGAGTACAGATTATAAATTTATCTGTCTAGGAGTATAAAAGTAGAAAAATCACGAAAAAGCTCTGTTTTTCTATCTAGAGTTACCAAGGCGATCGCTCAAAAGAAAGATGAAATATCACTAAGCAATGTGACAACCTAAAACAAGTAACGATCCGAACACTTTTTCAGAGGAGAACTGAAGCATGGTATCTACTTTAGATGATACAAAGCGTAATGCTATTGCTAAAAAATTGGCAGATATAAAATTGGTTCAACAGTTGATCATCGAAAACGAACAACTGTTTTTAAAAGAATCAACCGATGGTGAAATCACAGATCGCTTTCGGAAGATGCTTGAAGATGACCAAAAAAATCAAGGCATTCTCGAAACTGTAATAGTTCAATATGGCATCCAACAAGAGCCAAACAAAACAGTTCAAGAAATGCTCAAGACAATTCGTCAAGTGATGCAAGGCTCTGAATTGAGCTTCTATGAAAAAGTATTCCAGCATGAACTGCTAAAGCATCAACAAGCAATGTCTGGTATTACAATCCACAAAGCTGCTCAAAAAGTTGGTGCTGATGTGATGGCAGCAATTGGGCCTTTAAATACTGTTAACTTTGAAAATCGCGCTCACCAAGAGCAACTCAAAGGTGTATTAGAAGTTTTGGGTGTTCGTGAACTCACTGGACAAGATGCAGATCAAGGAATTTGGGCAAGAGTTCAAGATGCTGTAGCTGCATTTAGCGGTGCAGTCGGTAGTGCTGTGACTCAAACCAGTGACAAAAAGGATATGAATATCCAAGATGTGATTCGTATGGATCACAACAAAGTAAATATTCTGTTTACAGAATTACTGCAAAGCAACGATTCTCAAAAGATCCAAGAGTACTTTGGTCAAATCTACAAAGACCTAACTGCTCACGCGGAAGCCGAAGAAGAGGTTGTATACCCAAGAGTGCGTTCCTTCTATGGTGACAACGACACCCAAGAGCTTTATGACGAACAAGCCGAAATGAAGCAAATGTTGGATCAAATCCGCGCTATTAACCCTTCTGCACCTGAATTTAAAGATAGAGTCACAAAATTAATGGATAGTGTTGGCGACCATATTCGTCAAGAAGAAAGTACAATGTTTGCGGCGATTCGCAACAACTTAAGTTCTAACCAAACTGAGCAAATGGCAACAGAATTTAAGGCTGCTAAGAGCAAAATTCAACAAAAATTGGGCGGTAGTAAGACTGGAGCCAATGCTTAGTAATACTTGATTACTCAAAGTTGTCAGGTATAGATTAGGAATGAAGAATAGGGATTAATTCCCAAAAAAACAGGCGATCGCTTTTGATTGATATCGGGCGATCGCCTGTTTTCGTGCCAGCCTATGTTCACAAGTAATATTTGTAAGCAGCATAAGCCATCGTCACAACGCCAGTGATAATAGCAGACTCATCGACTTCAAATTCTGGATGGTGTAGAGGGTGATTAATAATTCTATCTTTGTAGCCTACACCAAGACGAAACATGGAACCAGGGGCGTGTTCTAAATACACAGAAAAGTCTTCAGCACCCAGGGAAGGTTCGGGTAAGACTTGGACGCGATCGCTACTCCAAGCTTCTTCGGCAGATGATTGCAATAATTGCGTCATGGCATAATCATTTTGCACGCTGGGCACGCCTTGGCGATAATTAACTTGATAACGTGCCCCGTAAGAATGACAAACATTAGCTACAATATTTTCAATCCAGTTGGGGAGTTGAGTCCGGGTTTCTGGGTGGAGCGATCGCACGGTTCCCAATAACTGTACTTGATCAGCAATTATATTTGGCGCTCTACCACCACTAATCTTGCCTATGCTCAACACCACAGGACGTAAAGGATTCTGTGTGCGGCTAATGGCTTGTTGTAATCCAGTTATTACTTGCGATGCAATCCAAATCGCATCAATTGCCTCATGAGGACGCGCCCCATGTCCAGATTCACCGATAATGATAATCTCTAAATCATCAGCAGCTGCCGTCAATGCCCCGTACCTTACACCAATAGAGCCTGCGGGTATAGAAGGGAAAACATGAACGCCTAAGACACCTGAGACGTTTTTCATCGCCCCATCTTTGACCATCCAGTTTGCCCCTTGAGCGATTTCCTCGGCTGGCTGAAATAAAAACCGCACCTTCCCACCTAACTCCTCTGCCATTTGGGAAAGTACCATTGCTGTGCCTAATCCCACAGTGGTATGAACATCATGACCGCAAGCGTGCATCACACCTTCTGAACGAGAGGCATATTCCAAACCTGTACGTTCTTGAATTGGCAAAGCATCCATATCTGTCCGAATTGCCAATATACGCTCATCTGGGCCGTTGTTTTGCAATGTTCCAATGACCCCAGTTTTACCAATTCCTTCTTCTACATGCAGACCACTAGAAGACAACACACCAGCAACGAATGCAGAAGTTTGGTATTCTTGACCGCTGAGTTCTGGGTGAGCATGAATGTGGCGGCGAATTTCAATTAAACGGGGTGCTAATTTTGTGGCTAAGTCTTTAATACGGGTTAGCATTACTCAATTTTATCTTATGGGCTTTGTTCCCATGATAAAGAAGTGTTCAAAAACAAAATGCTTTTGCTCTACAGCCAGAGGCGAGTACCGCAAGGCGGAAGTCAAAAGTCAAAAGTTTACCCTGAGCTTAGTCGTTCGCGTTAGCGTCTCCGAAGGAGAAGGGTCAAAAGTTAAAAATCAAAAAGCTTATTTTATAGGCTTTTCATTGATTTCAACTGGTCTGTTTATTTACGCCAAGCTGTACTCGTACCGCTGCACGGAAGTCAAGAGGCTTGAAAAGCTTAATTTTTCGTTGGTAATTCAGGATATTTTTGCCCCTCTCCGCGTCAAAGAGGGGTTGAGGAGAGGTTCATCGAACTCACATTATGAAGAATTGACCCAAAATATCACTTATTGCTGGGCGGCAGATTGAGCCGGTGCAACATCTGAGTTATAGCAAGTTGAACCAGGAACATTTGCAGTTCGGAACCTGATACATTGGCTAACAGTCGCCCGATCTAAAGACCAGTCATAAGACTTATCAGAAGTGACGACTCCATTAGCTAGAGTTGTTAGTTGGAAATGTGCGCCTCTAAAATTTGTGAACTGTATTCTAGAACCTCTTAAGTTAGCTACTTCTAAATTAGCGCCCATAAAACCAGCCGAAGACAAATCAGCATTTTCCAATGATGCTGATTTTAAATTGCTACCCGTCAAGGAAGCACCAGAGAGGTTCGCAGAATTCAAAACCGCACCTTCTAAATTGGCACCAGTCAGATCTGCATTGGCCAGATTTGCTTCAGATAAAATAGCACCCGTCAAGTTAGCTTCTCGCAGATTTGCCCTTACCAGATTCACACGAGTTAAATCAGCGCCTATTAAATTACACCTGGGACAAGCACCAGTCGCCTTCAGATTCGCCAGGTCTTGTTGATTAAATGCTACAGCTGCGTCTACCAGGCCGAAACAAGCCAACACAGCAATGCCAGCAACAATTTTTAAATTCATATTTTTACGTATATTTTCAAGATGACCAGTGATGCAATACTTAATACAATACACAAATATATACGAAATATTTACGAAGTTTTCAGTAATTAACAGGTGATGAAGTGCTGATGAAGATGCTATAAAAATCCTATAAATTCTGGTTATAAGACTACACAAACTGAAATCTAGGGTCTACAATCAGTAGCGTAAGGAACTATACAGAATCATTTATAGACTACCACATATGTGATCCCCCTAGTTGAAAAGCAAAAAGCAGCTAGGGGGATCTTGTTTTTGGGCATGGGACTAGGGACTAGGGACTAGAAATAGAAATCTTCTCCATCTCACCTCCTGGAGCGACAAGCGTTGCAAAGCATGGGTAAGAAAACCCGCCCTTCTAGGGCGCTTGACTGGGGCAGAGTACAAGGGACTTCCCAATCTCTCCCCCCTGCTCCCCTGCCTCTTTTGACCAACTCCCCGTCTAACGCCACCCCAAAAACCTTAATCCTGGAACAATTAGGTAATAACTCACCCCTAGCCAAAAGCTCATGAAGATAGCCACCAAACTAAAAAACACAATGGGTGGGGATAATGCTGACCAAAGGGACTGGCTTGAAAATTGTAAGACAGTAGTGGGAAATCCCAAAACGATGAAAATTGCAAAAATAATCGCAGTACCCAGGGCTGCAACTACAGCATGAACTATGTGATGGCTGCGAAAACCGATACTCAAAGTCAACAAGGAAACGGCAACTAAAATTACTCCCAACAGACCTTCGCTACTATCTTTTGATGAGACTAATTGCAAAATAAACCAGCTCAATCCATAACTAATCATGCCCATGAGCGACACTACTAAAAACCTTCGCCGCTGACCAAAACACCCTGATACCGTCAGTCCCCATGCAGTTCCTAAACCTGCGGCGGCAAATACCATAATCTCTGAGGCGACGACAGTTTGAGTATTGGTGACTAATTCGGGTAGCTGACTAAAAATATATTCGGAAACTTGATCGCCTAAGATTGTGCGATACGCCACAATAAACCCAATAATCGTACCTACACAAGCGCCAATACCAGTTAGCAGCATAGCCCAAAGTGTTGCCAGACAAGCTTGTAAGACTTTGAGAATTGCCTTAGCTATAAAAACAACTGTTTTACCTATAGCTTGGGTGAAATTGTCTAATGCTTGCTCAATAGCTTGGATTAAACGTGTAAATTGGCTACCGATTTGAGTGACGGCTTGCCCAACAGAGTGTTTGAGTTGGGAAAATAACCCTGGGTGCAAATATTTACGGGTAATTTTAGTCAAACGTTTTTGAATAATTGCCGCATTAGCTGGACGCGATCGCACATCCTCCTGTACCATCTCATCTAGTAAATCTGCCAGTTGTGGATTAACGTTCACCTGATTTCGCCAACGCAAAACCCCAGTGTGGGGATCTTCCAACTCCGGTGGATATTTGCCTGTGAGTAATTCAATCATCGTCCGACCGAGGGCATAAAAATCAACGGCTGGCCCCACATTACTACCTGACATTTGTTCTGGTGGGCTGTAGCCAGAAGAATATAACCTAGTTGAACTAGACTCTCGACGTAGCATTGCGGCATTAAATTGCTTTACCCCACCAAAATCTATCAGTACCAGTTCTCCCTTGGTTGCGCCTGGATTTAAGGGTACAGTTGACGAAAAAGTCCGCAACATCAAATTAGAAGGTTTGATATCCCGGTGAATAATCTGGCGTTTGTGCAATTCCTGTAGAATCTTTACAGTCTGAATAAACCAAGTTAACACCAAATTCTCTGGACATCCTTGGGGATACTGTTTTAGTATCTCTTCCAGAGTTGGCCCGTTAATTTTTTCCATTACCAGACAAGCTAATGGATGTGGTTTGACACCGGGCATATTCACCTGAAAATAACCATCCGATTCCACTCTAGGAACACCGGGATGCTGCAAGTCCCTTAAAACTGCTGCCTCTTGTGTAAACAACTCCAATGCTTTTGGTGAATGTTCCACCAAAACTTTCAATACTTTTTCCGTTTGAGTTTTTTCATCCCAAACCGTATAAATTTGGGCGAACCCTCCCGAACCCAAGGGTTGGATAGGGATATAACGATCTAACAGATGTAGCAATGCGCCACAACTGTTACAAAATTTGTTTCCCCAAGGCTGAGGATAAGGACGTTGACAGTCAGGATTTATGCAGTGAACCGCTAAATTTCTCAAAATCAACACCTTCAGCCATTTTGCTTACATAAATGCTCAAATGCTCAGACAAAGTATTATTTCTTGTGTTTAAGCATCTCTTTTTAGTAGTATTTTATACTTTATTTTTCATGCTCAACTAATGCTCATTTTTTATTATCCCTCATTCATCCTCCTATTCCCTACCTACTCAGATCATGCCAACTTAACTTGTATAGGACTTATGCATTGACAGGAAAAACCAAATATGAGGTATGGATTTCAGGCATTAAACCTTGATTTTTGGATACTTGTTAGGGTATGCCTGCGGTAGTCACTGAGCTTTGTCTAAGTGCGGACTACGCCTAGGCTATTTATCAAAAGATGATTGATCACAGCCTGAAACGACGTATTTTCGTTGATACACAAAATGATAAATTTGTACAGTGCGTAAGTCCTAATTACTTGGCTTGTCTGTTGTCGGTTTTTGCGGTGGTAGTAACAGTTTTAAACTATCTTAACGTTCGTTGCTTAAGTCTCCTCGATTCATGATCATCACCAAGCGATTGCGCGCAGCGCAGCGCCAAAGGCGATCGCATCTTTTTTTAGGATATAACGAGTTGGAAAACACGCCCTAACCAACCACGTATTTTCGTCATTGCGACCGTAGGGAAGAAATCTCAAAGCCTTTATTTTCGTAGCGAGTGCGTAAGTCCTATTTAATTGGGAACGGTTCTAGTGATGTTCCAGCAAACGTAAAAAAAAGATGTGTTATAAAAAAAAAGGACTATACTCTGATGTTTTTGGCACCAAAGTATAGTAAAGTGCTTAATTTTCCTAAATTTAGCTTATTATTTTCCGTAAAATCTCGTGGATAGAAAAGTGACAGGTTCTATAGTGTCACATCAGCAGCGCTCTGATTATTTTAGTTAGTCCAGAGCGTTTTTTTATATCTGTAATCACGCAAACTTCATGAAAAGTCCCCGCATTGTCATTGTTGGTGCTGGATTTGGTGGATTACAAGCTGCCCAATCTTTAGCTAATTCTGGAGCAGACGTATTATTAATAGATCGTCATAATTATCACACTTTTGTCCCTCTGCTATATCAGGTTGCTACAAGCCAATTGGAACCAGAGTATATTGCTTATCCTATCCGCACGATTTTGCGGCGATTTTCTGGGAAACGACACAACGGTAAGCCCAAAGTCCAGTTTTGCATGGCTGAGGTGGAGAGAATTGATTTTACCGCGCAAATTGTCAAAACAGATGATGCAGCGATCGCTTATGATTTTCTGGTAATGGCTACTGGCTGTCAAGCTCAGTTTTTGGAGGTTCATGGAGCCGCAGAATATGCTTTTGCTCTGAAAACTTTAAAACAGGCGGTGGCATTACGCAACCAAATTATCTCTTGTTTTGAACGCGCTAGTCAGGAAACAAATCGATTGCGGCGGGAACAACTACTCACATTTGTGATTGTCGGTGGTGGCGCTACTGGTGTGGAAATGGCGGGAGCCTTAGTAGAAATGCTCCGAGGTAAATTACGCCAAGATTATCCCACACTAGATATAGAACAAGTGAGACTGTTTTTAGTGCAATCAGGCGATCGCTTGTTAACGGAATTGCCACAAAAATTAGGAGTTTATACTTATAAAAAGTTACGTCAGTTGGGAGTAAAAATTTACTTACAAACCAAAGTCAGCGAAGTCACCCCAGGATCAGTGCATTTGCAAAACCATGAAGTGATTCCCAGTGCTACCGTAATTTGGACAGCCGGTTTAGAAGCCAACTCACCGGAAACCTCGGAAGAATTAGCCACTGCTAAAAAAGGTAAATTGGTGGTTCATCCCACCTTGCAAGTGCTAGAGCAACCCAATGTTTATGCTATTGGGGATTTAGCTTATTTAGAGCAAAACGGTAAACCACTATCTGGGGTAGCGCCAGAAGCACTCCAACAAGGCGTTGCGGTGGCGCGCAATATTCAAAAGCAGCTACAAGGTAAAGCACCAAAACCCTTTAGCTATTTCAACAAAGGTAGATTAGCAATTATTGGTTGTCACTCTGGTGTCGGTAAAATTGGCAACTTCACATTTACAGGCTGTTTAGCTTGGCTGATGTGGCTAGGAGTCCACTTAGTATACCTACCGGGATACCGTAGCCGTTTGCTAGTATTACTCACTTGGCTTTATACCTATTTATTAGGCGATCGCGCTGTGCGTTTACTTCTGTCCATGTAAACATTATTCCTGCAATTGCCGTCAATCAAATTAAATTCCTAGAGTCGGAGTTAAGTTAATGAATGAACACAAGCCATACATTAGTCTGAGACAAAAGGATATTGCGATCGCTTATTTGTTGTTGCGTATTCTCATCGGTGTAAATTACTTTAATCATGGATTTACTCGAATCTTCGACATTCCAGGATTTGTAGAACAAACAGTCGAGCAACTAAAAAATTCTTATTTCCCAGAATTTTTGGTAAGAATTAACTCTTACCTAGTACCCCCAGTTGAATTAATCGTAGGCGTGTTAATCACAATTGGGTTAGCAACTCGCGGTTCTCTTATAGCAACCTTTATCTTGATGATTATCTTGAAATTGGGTGTTACCTCAGTCCAGAACTGGGGTGCAGCTACATCAATGATAAGTTACGCTCTGGTACTATTTATTTTACTAGCGGCAAGCAGCTTCAATATTTACTCAATTGATCATTGGCGAAAAAACAAACAACCCAGCGTTGAATCTGCAACACCTTATGAACCAAATAGAAACAACTTTTTTGCCTTCAAATTTGGTAAAAAGCGCCGTCGGCACCGTTTACCCACTCAATACTAGAGTTAACTAACTTTTTTCTTGGGGAACAGGCATCTTGCCTGTTCTAGACGCATCTGGTCGATATTTTAGAAGAAGAGATCGCCTGTATGACTCCTATTTAATTATTAAAAAAACTCTGTATCTCAAAAAATCTTCTTTCCTACTCCCCACTCCCAGCCTACGCAATTTTACTTCATGAAGCTAATCAAAAAAATTTTAAAGTTTCCCCGAATTATATATTTTGGGATTGCAATTTTAATTGTTAGCATTTTATTCATAAATTTATCTACAGATGCCGTTGAAATTAGTAGTATAGAATTTATTGGTGAAGCAACTATACCCAAAGGATTAATTTTCCAAAAAACTGAAGTTGGTGGCTTATCGGGAATTACCTACGATGCCAAGAACGATTTGTATTATGCCATTTCCGATGATCGAGGACAAAAAGCACCAGCCCGTTTCTACACTCTGAAAATAGACTTAAGTCAAGGTTATCTAAAAAATGGTGATGTTCAGCCTGTAGGTGTAACTACTTTGCTAGATCAAAATGGTCAAACATTTCCTGCGGGTGAAACCGACACAGAAGGTATTGCTTACACTAATGGAGAAACTGCCTTCATTTCTTCTGAAGGCGATGTCAGACAATTAATTGATCCTTTTATTAAAGAATTTTCTTTATCTTCTGGGAAGCTACTAGCAAAGTTACCCATACCCAATAAATTCTTACCCGATAAAAATGGTAATCAAGGTATACGCAACAATTTAGCTTTTGAAAGCCTCACCATTACCCCCAACAATCAGCATTTATTTACAGCTACCGAAAATGCCTTAATGCAAGATGGGCCAGCAGCTAAACCAAATCTGGGTAGTCCTTGCCGGATTTTGCAATATAATCTGCTCACCAATAAGCCAGAAAAAGAATTTCTGTACCAAACAGAACCAGTTCCGCAAATTTTAAATTTGACTGGTAGGTTTGCTAGTGGATTACCTGATTTATTAGCTTTGGATAATCAAGGACACTTCTTGAGTATAGAACGGTCTTTTGCTGGTTTGGGCTTTGCTGTTTCCCTATTTCAAGTTTCCTTACAAGGCGCTGATGAAATTCAAAATATCAATAGCCTGTTAGCAATGGAATCTGCAAACATCCAACCAGTCAGTAAAAAACTGTTATTAAATCTGAGCAAGTTAGATGTATTGTTAGACAACATTGAAGGTTTAACTCTTGGCCCTCGGCTACCAGATGGACAGCGCTCATTAATTCTTGTTAGTGATAATAATTTTCATTCACTGCAACGTAATCAGATTCTTGCTTTTAAACTCAAAATAGAATCACCAATTATGAGATTTTTACGGCGTTTATTACCTAACTTATAGCCCTAAATTGACCGTAATAATTTTATCTTTTGAATTTGGGATATATTCGCTGTGCTAACGTCAATTTAAAATTAAAAATTGTTTGACCGTGGATTCACTGTTATGACTAGGCAATTTGATCTAGTTAATTTATTGGTTCAGTGAATTTCCTCATACGCTTACTATAATCAATATGTTACATAATATTTAAGACTTTTTGCATAAGGATACGTAACATTTTTATCGAAAGTTAACCTATGATTATTTTAATCTTTATCTTGCATGATTTATTTTATAAGTCTATGGAGATATTCGTTGATTACAATAAAAAGATTAAGGGTATGCTTCTATACCTATTGTTAGGGTTAACAAATTATTTTATAGCGTAAAATTTCCCAAGATGCTGAATCCCAAAACCGAAGTAGACGTTTATATTGGAAAATTTTTAAATAATCGCTATTTAATAAAAGATTTGATTGGTAAAGGGGGAATGGGTAGAGTTTACTTGGCAGAAGATGTAGCTAAGGGAGGGATGCTGGTTGCTGTAAAAATTTTGATGATGAGTTTGGGAAATCAGCAAATATCCCAACGTTTTGCTAGAGAAATTTTTATTGGCGCTCAACTTGGTCGTAAAAGTAAAAATATTGTCCGAGTTTTGAGTTACGGCGTTACAGAAGATAAAACGCCATTTTATGTTATGGAATATCTTCAGGGAAAAAATTTAAAAAATATCCTGAAAATTCAGCCACTAACACCATCAAAATTTTTAGATATTGGTTCTCAGATTTGTTTAGGTTTACAGTGCGCTCACCAAGGTATTAGCCTCAAGGGTGAGATTTATCCAATTGTACATCGAGATATTAAACCAGAAAATATATTTATTACTGAAGATGCCAAACAAGGCGAAATTGTGCGGATTCTTGATTTTGGCATTGCTAAGTTCTTAACAGAACGTAGTGGTATGACTTTAACCGATTCTTTTATTGGTAGTTTACCTTACTGTTCTCCAGAACATATGGAAGGACGTAAATTATTAGATGTCCGCTCTGATATATATAGTTTGGGAGTATTAATGTTTGAAATGCTCACAGGAAAACATCCATTTCAAACACAAACTAATTCCTTTGGTAGTTGGTATCAAGCCCATCGGTTTCAACTTCCTCCTACATTTGAAGAAGTTAACCCCCAAGTTCAAATACCACCAGAATTACAAAAATTAGTCATCAAGTGTTTGGCGAAAGAAGTAGGCGATCGCCCGCAAAACATTGGTCAAATTCTAGACGATTTAGAATCAATTAAAGTTAAAATTAATACAAAAAACAATAGCGATATTGATAGTTCACAGCCTATATCACCATTACAATTAGTTCCTCTAACTTCTGTCACCGAAAAAGAGTGTTTACAGAAAGCTTGGCCTAAAAACAAACCCATTGCACCTATAGGATTCCCTCATTTATTGCATAGTACTCAAGGCATTTTACCTACTTTCTGGGCAATGCTACCCCAACAGGAAATTGCCAGTTTCTTAGAAAAAACTCATAGTACTGAATTTATTGCCAAAATGAATATATATCCCATGTTAATGTGGGTGACAGTGCTATATGATGCCCAGCTTTCTTTAACACGTTGGTTATCTTATTTTCTCGACATGAAAGATAATCGAGGGCAAAAAATAGTAAAAGTTTTAGCAGATACAGGCTATTATCACCTCTTATTCTTTGCCTTAGAAGAACCGACGCGTTGCGCCCATGTCATGACTTTAACTTTAACTGCTGTCCAACGTCAGCAACTTACAGATTGGTTAATGTTAAACCAAAAATCAAATGCCTTAATTTCTGCAAGCCAAGCTAAAACTCTTCTAAAATCAGAGTATGAAAAACTAAAAATGGAAATTATGAAAAAATTGTCAGTCAATCACCCAATTGAAAGGAATGATTTTAAAACTTGGGTTGCAAAAATATTTGGGAGATTTTTAAAATTTATTAAACATGATTAATTACTATATAAAAACTGGGATATTTAAAAATACAAGACCCTAAAAATCAGGAGGAAATTTTCAGAAATGATTTTAAGCTATATAGAAAACTTTATCTGATGAAACTTAAAATGCAGCGACAATAGAGGTTGTACAAGTGAATCAAAGTGCATTTACTTCTCCACATAATACAGGGTTGCTGGCCAAGCGCTATCAACTCAAGCACTTAATTGGCAGGGGTGGTATGGGAGAAGTTTTTTTAGCAGATGATATTTTACTAGGGGGAATACCAGTTGCCATTAAATTCCTTTCTCAAACTGTTTCGAGTGCCAAAATGAAACAGGACTTTGCTCGTGAAGCCTTAATGAGTGCAGCATTAAGTCAAAAAAGCCTACATATTGTCCGGGCGCATGATTACGGCATCAGTGAAGAAGGGAAACTTTTTTATGTGATGGAATATCTCAATGGCAAAAGTTTAAAAGATTTAATTCCCATGCCTTTGCCTAAGTTTGTCACCCTGGCGCGTCAGATTTGTTTGGGGTTACAGTGCGCTCATCAAGGTATTAATATCGATGGAAAAATTTATCCTTTAGTTCATAGAGACATCAAACCAGCAAATATATTAGTTGTCCCCGACCCGATATTAGGTCAGTTAGTCAAAATTCTAGATTTTGGCATAGCAAAATTTTTAAACTCTAATGCTACTATTAGCACCAACAAAGGCTTTAACGGCACTTTGCCATACTCATCTCCCGAACAGTTAGAGGGTAGCGAATTAGATAGTCGCTCTGATATATATAGTGTGGGAGTATTAATGTTTGAAATGCTCACAGGTGCTAAACCCTGGGAGCCAGAAACAGATTTATTTGGGGCTTGGTATAAAGCACATCATTTTGAAGCCCCACGAGCGATCGCAGAGGTTAATCCTCAACTAAAAATACCTCAGCAGCTGAATAATTTAATTATGGCTTGTCTGGCGAAAATACCAAGCGATCGCCCCCAGAATATGACTGCCATCTTACAAGTATTAAATAGTGTAGAAAAGTCTATTTGTCCTGGTTGGCCCACAACCTTAGCTACCCCATCCACCCGTAATATACCTGTAACAACTGGATTACCTATATTCAGAGAAAAAAATTGCAAGCAACTTGCATGGCCACAAAATAAACCGATTCAAGAAATTGTTTTTCCTCAGTTGCTAGATACTGCACAAGGAAGTATGGCCACACTATGGCTGATGTTGTCTCAACAAGAGATCCAAAAACGTGCAGATTCTCAGGTTTGTCATCAATTTATATTCATCACCTCTCCACATCCGATGCTGTTGTGGGTGACAGCACTTTACACTCTAGCACTGGGACCGAAATGGTTACCCTGTTATTTGGATATGCAAAATCTCCAAAATCAAGCATTGGTATATGCATTAGCAAATAAAGAAAGCTACCCTTTGATTTGCTTTACCCTGGAACCGCCCCATTCCTGCGTCAAAGTTCTTAGTAGTCAAATAGATCCTCGTCAGCAGCAAATGTTGAAAACCTGGGTAGAACAAAGTAAAGGTTTACCACCTTCATCTCAAGCTCATTTGAGCAAAAATCTGTTAAAGCAGCAGTATAAACAAATGCAAAGCCGGATGCTAAAACAAATGGCATTAAATCCTCAGGTTGTAGTCACAGCTTCTAAGTAAGTTGTTCAAAAACGACCCCTCACGAATACACTGAAGATATTCTCCTTTGCTGCTAATTGATTACCCAAACTATCAGTGCCATAGTCATACTCATTATTTCTCCACGATAGATTGAGTCTGGGACTATTCTGATTTTGTCCGAGTGTAAAACTTGCTGTTGTACCATATACAGAGCGTCCAGCATTTTCATTAATGGGTGCATAATATGCGGATACAGCAAAGTTGCGGTTAAATTGAATACCCAAACTGGTGACTAGAGTATTTTTAATTGAATCGGGGACAACATCTCCCACGTAGCTAGTCAACGCCAACCAAGTATTACCTAAATTAACTCTTGTTCTCAATGTCAATGAATTCACAAAGTCGTTGGGGCGAGTTTCTCTATCAAAAGCATAATTAACCCCAGTGGATAAAACTAAATTGCTATTTCGACTCAAGGGGATGCGTTTAGCGATATTACCTAAGACTTGACTGTAGTAGTCAACATCAGGATTCACATAGGCGATTACACCGCCAGAAAAACTCCATCCATTGGAGGTATTTTTAGTAAAATCTGCACCACCATAAGCTTTAATTTGGTCGGCACCTATGATACCAGTGTAATATCTCAAAACATCCTGTGTTCCTGTAATATTTCCTGTAAAACTGAGATGTGGTACATATTTGGTCGCTTCTCGATATCTGTTAGATGTTACATTATTAACTTCTTGATTTAAAATAGTCACATAGACTTGAGCATAGAAGTTTTGTAATTCTGCTGTGGAAAAATTTTGATTATTAATAGTAGAAGCAAAACTCACATTAGAGTCAAAGCCGCCTTCTTCACCACCCTCAAATAAAACTGTCTGGGGGCTAATTTGTTCAAAACGCGTACTCAGTTCAGAACTACGTTTAATTACAGGAGAAGCACCTAACCAGATACCATTAAAATTAGCAGCAGGTATTTGAGTTAAATTTGTTGCTTTGGGCGGAACACTCTGCGCTCGTCCTATCCCTCCATGATAAGCAGTAAAACTATTAGCAGGTAGCCGGACATTATTAGCCGCTAAAAACAAATTATTATTGACATTAGAATTGACTCGATTCGCTGATCCGGCAATGCTAGGGTTAATATCTGGAAACAAACTATATCCTAGTTGCAAGGCTGTATTTAGTAAAGTATTTTCGTCATTTAAGATGAATCCAAATCCCCGTACTGTACGCCCTATCACAGCTTCGCGATCATTGACTTTGATAATTTGTCTAATTCTAGAATAAACTGCGGCTGGTGTATTTTCTATTTCTTCCCTTCTGGTGATAGAAAGTTGATTACCAGTACTATTACCAAGAAGTGAACCTGTATTGGGTAAAGATAAGTTTATACCAATTTCTTGTCCATTAGCCCCAGATTGAAAACCCGGTTGCTGAATTGTAGCTAGTGTTTCTGGCGCTACTACATCACCTACTGTTGCAGTTTGAAAAATCCGATTTGGTATCAGAGTATCAGGGTTAATATCAGCAGTTGTTAAACCAGGAGTGTATGTACATATATCATCTGGGTTAGTATCCGGTAAGATACAAGAAGCCGTCAAGCTTAATTGGAAATCTGTACCTAATACAGTTTGGGGTTCTTTGAGATTAACAATAATCTCTCTGCTTTGTCTTACCGTTTGCAGTTGTAGATATTCTCCTGTTTGGTCTACAGTAAAAATATTATTGGTTGTCAAATTTTCTTGGACTTGGCTATTAAGCTTGATAATTCCGTTAACATTAAAAGTAGTATTTTGAAGATTACTAAAGCTTGAACCTACACCTAGTTGTCCTTGAGTTAAATGATTAATTAATACACCATTAAGAGGGATGCTAGTTGTGCGTGGACGTATTTTTTGCGGATCAGCGACTCTGGGGGGAATAATATAATTTTGATCAATTTGGGGTGGTTCTTTTGTGGGAGATATTTGCTCCCCTTCTAATTCATCAACCTGTGGCTGTGGATCTGATGGTGGCTTTAGTGGATCTAGTTGTCTAGGATTAGATTCTGTTTGACTAATTTTATTAGGAGGACAAGATTGTAGCTGGGAATTAATTTTATCTAAATCTGTAACTGCGTTAAATTCTTGTTGTCTGGTGTGGCTGGTAGGACAAGACGGAAACTGAGAATTATTTGGTGCTAAATCTGCTACTCTTAATGTTTGATTATTATTTTCTGCTTCAGAGGTTGGTGATAAGTTTAATTTGCCATTACTATTTAAACTGTCCAACTCTAATGTATTTGCAGGTATCTGAGCGCAGACTGCTTTGGAAAAGAATATTGTTGCTGAACTAAATAACAGTACAAATGCTAGTTTTAAATTTTTGCGAAGCGAAAGACTTATAAACATTTGTAACAGAAATTCCAGAAATATCTTGAAAAATCAAATTTTCACTCTATTTGTAAATGAAATTGCACTATTGTTATTTAGCTTATGTGACTAGCATTTATGAGTGTTTTAGATACAATAAGCTAGAGACACGATAGCCTCGTGTCTCTAACAGATAAACACAAAAGGGTTGGGGTAGAGAGAATTTGAGGATAGTATCAGTTTGTCGCTTAAATTCTTGATACCCTGATCATTTTCTGGGATTTACCAGAAAAATAGATACATTTTGCTTCACAAAACTAAAACCCAGTTTCAATAGATCCAATGGGGGTTTCGGTGAAGGTAGCAATGGAGTTAGCTTGGCTGTCTCCTAAAGCTGTATCTGCGCCACCTGTGAGAGTAACGTTGCTGTAAACTTCGCTCTCACTAAAATTAGAGTCTGAAAAGGAATAAAATCCGTTATCGCTGAGTAATTCGATGACGCCAGCGCTACCCAAAGCGGAAGCTGAAACAATACCAAAGTTACCGGTAGCTGTAGCAGCTGCATCATTTTTACCGACAGCTCCAGCAGCAGCCATTTCAGTTACCAAACCATCAGCGTCAAGTGTAGCTGCTACAGCTCCAGCCGCACCACCTTCACCAGCAGAGGCTACAGAACCGAAGCCAAATACACTAGCGGAAACTGCAACTAACGCGATCGCTACTTTTTTGTTGAATTTCATCGACTTCTATTCCTAATTATTTAAACTTCAATGTGCTGACGATGTACGCATCTGGCATTTGTGCTGGGGAAAATTTCACTATCTCAGTTACTGTTAGCAAAAATTATTTGTTCAACATAAACTGTTGAATTTAAGGTGTGGTTACTTTTCAGTATCTGAAGTCAAGAAACATTATATTTCGGCACAACTTAGGTTAAGTTTTGTTTAAAACTTGCAGTGCGTAAATCTGATGACAGAGTTATATTACTTAAAAGCAATTACTTAGTCAAGCGGTTAAAAATTAATTTAAAATAATTACGTATTCAAGCAATCAACTAGCTGTATTTAACCTGATTTTAAAATACCATAAAGCAATTTTTGGTAATTAAAACTAAACATCGAAAAATAAATAAAATTAATTTTCAGCTATCAATATTGAATTATTTTAATAATAAATAGAGAAAATCAGGCAAATTTTTGGTTTTTTACCTGAGAGATAACAATTGCTATCAGCAGCAGTTATCTCATGATATGCAATAAATTTACAAGCTCCAAAGCCTTGCTATTGCTAGGAAAAGTTCTACTCTGTCTCTCGGACGAAGTATGGTATTAGAGTAATTTTTTGTATTCTCTACGACAAATAATAGCTATTGTAGCTTTATCGGGTTTGTGATAATTATTAATAGCCAAACACGCTGAAACTGTCAAGTCAAGCAAAAAACAATTTATAAATTCTTGATAAAATATAGACGCATCGCTAATGCTGTAAATGATTGGCAAATGGATCAAGGCTAAAAATTTTTTACAGTGTTTTTAAATTACTTGCATTAAAGTAGTCACTATTTGATGAACATTTTAGGTTAATAAAAGATTAATAAAAGAGAAAGCTTTGGTTTTTATTTCTATATATTGCTGATTCTTACCGAAGCAAATCTTTATATATCACAAAATAGGGCGCATTAATCAAAATGCACCCTAATATTTAAGCTTGATTACAGTAATAACAGAACTAGAGTCAGGGCGAACTGACAAAAGCCCTCCGGGCATCCAAGAAACAGCGCTTGCGCTATCGCCTGATCTAATTGCATCTCCCAGCCTTTAGTAATCAATTTCTTCGAGGTTGTGTTCCTCATCCATTGCTACATCTAAGAATGTACCTGTTTTGCCATGAACCTGAGTTCTAAAGCTGTACTCTTTTTTGTCGTAAGGTAACTTAACTTTGAGTAGATAGTCTGCATCTGGTAATTTCTTAAACCAGAAGTTACCGTGTTCATCAGTACGAGTAGTTTGGGGTGGGAGAGTATTGATGGTGACTTTGGCATTTTTCACCAAGTCTTCTCCCGGTACACCTTTCCAAAGATGGGTATCGGCGAGTTTACCATAAATTACGCTATCGCCTTGGGGCTGATTCCAGAAACCTATAGCCGGCTGCTGAATGGCGATGGCGGCGATGGCCACACTCAAAACTAACAAGCCACTAAACAATCTTCGTAGTTGCTTGGAACGAAAGCGCCAAAAATTAGGCTGAAGTTTTAGTTTCATGATGTTTTGCACCTACTTGTGAATAATTATTAATTCGTAATAGAGCCTACGGCACGCTAACGCGGTAAGCGAAGCTATGCCCGCTAGGGCCTATGCCCGCTAGGGCTGTACGTAATTCGTAATTAACTGAATCACTATTTTAGTGTTCTGCAATCAGTGAAGATTTAACCTTCTACTGATTGCAATGGGGAATTATCGATTGCGAATTGTTTTGAGATTAACGAACTGGGCGCACCGGACGCACTGGAGGTGTAGGACGAACTGGACGCTGGGGTGCTGGTCTGGTATCACTTAACAACTGTGCTAAGTTATTGCGATCGCGCACGCCAGAAATCGCCGCCGCCATGCGTTGGAATACTTGAATGTTATCAATCGTACCGTTAAATAATGTGCTACCTGGCCCTTCAGAGGCGATCGCCACATCATCAGCCGTATGGTTAGCAACTGTAGTAGAGCGTTGCAAGTCTGCTGTTAGTAGTAGTCCATCAGGATCACGTAGGGGATTGACTTGAGTACCATCGCCTCCGATAGCTGGCGCTCGGTTCAGGTCATCGGTCAAGAAGTCAGTACGGAAAACTGGACGCGCTGAAACACCAATAGCTATTTTGTTGGGTGGAGTAGCATCATCGGGGAAGCCGTTACCATCAGCATCAACATAGTCGGTAAAACCAGCATTACCAAAGGAACGCATAGCATCTCTAAGGTCAACTCTACCTTCACGAATACCAACGCTGTCTACAGTACCACCAATGGTTTGACCTTGGGCATGGTCGGAAGTGACAACTAACAGAGTATTACCACCTCTTCTAGCATATTCACGTCCCACTTTCACTGATTCATCTAGAGCTAAGACTTCATATAGTGTCCGGTCAGTATCTAGGGGGTGTGCTAATTTGTCACTTTGAGAAGATTCTATTTGCAAAATCCAGCCTTCAGGATGCAATTGATCTAAAACAGCAATTGCTTTGCGCTCCATTTCTGCAAGTGTAGGAATGGTGGCAAATTCTGGGGGTACAGGAGGATCTAATTCACTAGCACCACGTCCTTCTATTGTGGCTCTACCTCTAGAAATCAATAAATCAAGTTCAGAAGGAATATTTAAAGCGCCTAAAGCTGAACCTTCACGAAAGTCTCCCAAAAACAATCCCAACATCGGGCGGTTATTGGGGGCGCCATTCATTTCACTGACATTTTTGACTATGTTGTAGCCTAAATCTTTAGCAACTAAACTCAGGTCTTGACCATCACGACGAAAAGCAGTATCTCTAAATTCCGCAATGCGTGATTCAGGAACATAGTCGCGGGCGCCAGGGCCTAAAACCACATCAACGGGTTGAGCTAATTCTTTCCAACTTTGGTAGCCAGTGGCAGGTAAGTTAAAATCATCATCAAAGTAGTCAAAGTAAGTTTGGGCGATCGCATTACCTTGACCACGGGCAATAATATTAGTACCAAATGCTCCTGGCGTAGCATCGGTAGTGTAAGCAGTAGTAGCTAAACCAATTCCCCAGTTGTACTTCCGCTTCATATATTGCAGTAAAGTTTCAACGCGGGGATTGTCGAAGGGATTCTCAGGAGTATTATCGGGGACAGCATTCATCGCGTTATTGATAGTTTTTACCCCCGAAGCCCAAGCACCCGCCGTATTAGCAGAGTCAGGAATAATACTATCCAACGAGTGAGTAGACATTAAGCCTAGTTCTGGCATTTGCTCAATTTGCATATGGCCAGCAGGTTGTCCATCTTTGACACCGTACTGCATGATACGTGCCGCAGTCCGTAGGGGAACCCCCATACCGTCACCGACATAAAAAATAATGCGATTGAGTCCGCCTGCGGGTTGGAAACGCTGTACTTTATAAGTATTGCGAGCCACAACGTCTCTACCATCAATATTTACTCTGGCTTCTACTTCATAAGTACCAGGGCTATTAAATGAGTAGTTTCGGAGTGTTTGACCAAAGAGTGTTGATTCTGATGGCTTACCAACTTCAATTTCACCACCAGGTAATTGCAACTGTTCGTTAATACCTTCAGAAAAAGTATTGGTGAAGTCGGTTCCATTGATTCTCAAAGAAGTTAAAGTTGGTTCCTGTCCAGATTCTGCGGGGAATGTACTTTCTACCCTTAAATCTAAACGTTGGTCTACCAAAAAAGTGGTATTGTTGGTTGGCCAAATTCTGACTTCTTTTTCTAAGTCATTAAATGGTTGGGAACTAGCAGGGATTGTCGTCACCAACCAGCAGAGTAACACTAATACGAGTGATTTTCCTGCTGTTTGCCATCGAGTCCAAGCAGACTCGAATCCGGAAATATCTTTCATCGATCAACAGACCTCATAGTAATTAGCAACCAATTAATAAATTGGTGATAGTTATGCTTTGACTGGTAAAAAAAGCCAATAAGCATCATGTTTAAAACGGAATTTAAAGGAGAAAATTATTCATTTCTGCCATTGATATTTAATTTGATTTGTTGGCAGCTAACATCAAAGATAAATCTTGGTTAAATAACGGATGTAAGGGAATGTTGGCTGGTTTTGGAGGTGCAGCTAATTGTAAAGTTGTTTCTGTAATTCCAAAGGTTTTTTGGATGTGATTTTGCAACTTATTAAGTAGGTGATCGCGTTCTTGATTAGTTGTACATTCCACAGTCAAATTCGCACAAAGCATGACTTTATTGCTGCTAATTGTCCAGATATGTAGTTTTTCTACTTGCATAACTTGGGGAAAAGATTGAATTAATATTTCCACTTCAACTGGGTTAATTGACTTGGGGGCATATTCCAAAAAAATCTTTAAACTTTCTTGGACTAAAGGTAATGCACTGACACCTGTAAACGTTGCCACTACTAAACTAATGGCGACATCAGCCCACCACCAATCCCACAGATGAATAACTACAGCCGCAATAATTACCCCTACAGAACTAGCAGTATCGGCAATAATATGTAGTAAAGCTCCCCGCAAATTTAAATCATTATGAGTGTGGGGATGTAGCAAACTAATATTTAATAAATTGATGATTAAACCCGTTACTGCAACTACCAACATTGGTAAGCCTAAAATTGTTCCTGGGTGTTGCCAGCGTTGGATTGCTTCCCAAGTAATAAAAGTAGCGATCGCTAGTAAAGTCAATCCATTTAATAAAGCTGCTAAAACTTCAACACGCTGATAGCCAAATGTTGCCTTACCCTTGGCTGGTTTTTGGGCTAAGTAACTAGCAAATAGTGAGATTACCAAAGCCGTAATATCCGAAAACATGTGTCCGGCATCGGCCTGTAAAGATAAACTTTGACTCCACAAACCTACACTCCATTCAGCAATAAAAAAACAAGTTAATAAGCCTGCTGTTAGCCATAAAATCTTAGTTTTTTGCTGAATTTGCAGCATTTCTGGAGAATCATCTGCACAACCACAACCACACCATTGAAGTGAAAACATCATCCCAAACCTTATTAGTAGCAGCACAAAATTGACTCGCTTACAAAATTGGCAGCAAGCATATCTCTATTCATAGATTAGGGAAAATAAGCTCATCAAAGACAATCTTTGACGTAGCAATAATTAAGATTTTTATCCCCTAATTTTTGAGAAAATCTCTCAAAATTATTTAGGGAGATAAATTAAGTTGTCATATGAGAATGTCTGAACACCAGTACACATATAACAGTATTATGAAACATCGGTTCTTGAATTTAAGAAAAGGTAAAATACATAATAAGATCTGGGTGATATTGACTAATCTACTGAATTAGTCCCATTCTTGAAGTTCATCCTTGATGTTGCGAATAAACGAATTTATTTGAGTCCGATGAGTTTCAAAGTTGGCAGCAATGGTAATCAGAATGATACCCACTAGCAAGCCCACAACCCATTTGGCAAAGGAGTAGCGTAAGCTAAAAATCACTAGTTGATCAATACTGATAATAAAAAAAGTAGCTGTACCAATATAGAGAAAAGCCCGGATGCGTAAAGCTAATCCAGCAAAAATAGCCACAAGGCTAAAAATTCCTGGTATCCAGGGTGTGCCTCGATTAAAGTAAATTGCCCATCCACAAATTACACCAATGCCGAGTATGCGTAAACTGTGGCGTACTGCTTTGTATTCTGGTAACTTCAGTTGGGTGTCTACTTGGGCAACATACAGCAGTGATAATCCAATGGGTGTCACGTACCACAAATCATCACTCAAGCGTAAGTCATTAAACCAACGCCACAAAGCCGCATTAATTAATGCTGCACTGATATATGTCCAGCGAATATTTTCACCCACCTTGGCCAAGAAGATATAAAAGCCAGCCGCTAGCAGTAAGGTAATGGGATAAACTTGCAGTCGGGTTTCCCATAAAATGATTAGCGGTATGATGTAGGCGACTTGTTGCCAAGGTCTTTTCGACCAACCCCAACGCTCCCAAGGTAAGATGTAAAGAAAATAGGCAACTACGCAAGCGATCGCACCGTTCCAAGGTACTAAGGGGCCCGCTAACCATTGTCCGACGGCTGTTTCGCGCCAGTAAACTCTCATGGCGGCTACCTGCAATAGTCCCAGGTAAACCCACATTTCTCCGATGGTAATGGTGCCAAAGAAGCGGGGGACATCAGGCGATCGCCGTCCTTGAAAGAAGGCATATCTAATCAAAAATGCCCCAGTTGCTAATCCCACCAAACGGTTAACATCGATAGGAAGGGGAATGGCCGCCATTAATAAACAGCTACTCCACAACCAGTGGACATGGGCGATACCTTTGAGTTCTTGGTAAGTCAGACGTAAGTAGCTGACAATCCAGGGGGTGAGGATGCGATAAGCATACATGATGCTAGTGCCTAAAGCAGACATGGCAATTAAACCATCACCTAATCCGCCACCTGAGGCTTGCAACATCTGATAAAACAGCAGTTCATAAGCAGCAAGGGAAACACCAATAATTCCTAAATACAGCAGCGGCTTGAAATTATCCCTTCTTCTTCCTACGCCAATAAGAATCAAAGCTACGCCTAAAGTACACAACCCTGTCCAGTTGGTGAAGGTATCTAAACGCAGCACCACACTAAATGCACCATAGATTAAGGGTAAAATGTGGAAACTACTAGGTAATCTTTCTAGTTGGTATCGTCGTCGCCACCATTCGCCTAGCAGTTGGGTGATTAAACCTAAAGCAATGTTAGCGATGGCAATGTGAATAATTGCCCGTTCTCCAAAACCCAGCACCTCGGCGATGAATAATTCCACACCCCAACCGATGCCATAAAATGCCCAATTGCTTGGTGATTGCCAACTGCGGTAAGTAATTGCGGCTAAAGTGATCACTGTGGCAGTTAAGTACCATAATCCTGGTGTAACTATCCCTTGATAAACCAACGTCGAATGTAACGTCATCCCCAATAACTCAAGGCTACACAAGGCCATGGCCCATTGATCACTGGCGACTGCATAGATAGTTGCCAATTCCCCATCACGTCGATTTAGTGCTGTTCTGGCTAACCATAAACTGAAAATAGCGATCGCACCTGCAACAAACCACCCGGCTATTGTCAGGCGAATGGGTATACCTGACCATAATAAGGCCCCGATAAAACTTAGGGTAAAACCGATAGTCAGTTTCGCCGTTGCTTGATTTCTTAAATAACGCGTATTGCAAAACATCACCGCCGCAGCCACACCCAAACCAATCAATCTGGTTGTTGGTAAAGGCAAAGTCAATAGCTGGGTCATAATGACAGTTATGACACTAAAGAAAGTGGTCATCGGACGACGCTGTGTATTTGTCCGACTAGCTAAGGCTGTAAGAGTCACAGGCGTAACTAACCAAATCACACCCCAATCAGCCCAAGGGTTAACATTGCCATACCAAACTAATTCCGCATTCACCCACAATAGGGCAAAACTCAGAGTGGCTAGTGCTAAACCGATATACCATGCACTATGTCGCCATAATCCATCGCCACTAAAGGCAAATACCCATTCTGCCACCATGAGTGTCAACAAAATGCCCGCCCAAATATGTACAGCCAGTGTTGGTAATAACCAATGAATAGTCGAACCAAGTGTGAGTACTCCCACGATATGGGTGAGAAACACTAAAAAGCGCAGAGAACGGCGTTTGGTGATCACTGCGAGAGTGATGGTAGAAAATAGTAAATTAAGCGTTAACAGTGTGGGATTAACCAGGGCAATTGTGGTTAAGCAAATGCCCAATAATAAACTTAAAATTTCACTAAATCGAGCTAATTCGGGCTTGTGGGCGCGATGTAGTCTGTTGGACACCGCCACCATAAAAATTAAGTAGGGAAATAAAGCTACACTCAGCAATGCCCAAGGTTCATTTTGAGCATAAGTGAGTTGCGTACCCACTGCGATCGCTAATTTCTGGAACTCAGCCGGGACTAATCGCCAACCCAGCCAAACTGTCTGTAAGCCAATGGCAAAAAATGCCGCCAAGTCAACCCGCAGGCTATATCTCTGCAAGCGACTACCCACAAACCACAAACCTAATCCACTGACAGCTATGGCTTGTCCAGGATGATTGAATACTGTCACCAACCAACCGAGAACAAGTAAAATTCCCCCCAGAGATTGCCAAGGTATTTGGGGGGATGTGGGTTGTCTGTGTTGTGCTAACCACGTTACCAACCAACCACAAATGCCAATGGCTAAACCTAACTGAGTTACATCTACTCCATTAACAAAAATTGCTCGGACTAATAATAATCCCAACCCATAGATAATTACGGCAGCAAATAAACTCATCCCCAATGTTGGCTGCTGCTGACTTTGATTAGCTGGAGTGTTTGGGGGCTGCTGTTGGTAACGATTGTGATAAATAGTAATAATAGTTGTACCTATCATTGCCACGTAAATAGCAATTACAGGAAAGTTGGGTAGTTGCCAACCCCAATGTAGATAACTCAGTCCTAAAATATTGAATAAAGGTAATTTCCCCGTTGGTAAATTGGTAAAAACAGCCCGATTTTTGCAGAGTAAAACAGTAATTAATGTCAAGATAGGACAGGCGATCGCCAGTGTCAACCAGTCCCCAGGATATCGCCACAACTGAAAACTATCCATTGCCCAAAAGTTCACCGGTACTAACAACAGGGTGACAATTAGCAATGTTTGCGCTGTTAAGTTGAGATTATTTTGCCTGTTAGCCCAAAAGCTAAATCCCCAAAAACTCAAGGTATAAGCGAATAATACCCCATACTGTCCAGAGGCAGGAAACCTTTCCCACTGACTAGCAGCCAGTACGCCAGAGGAAACCACAACTAAAAATAAACCTAAAAACAATAGCCAACGGACACTTAATTCTGCCCCTAGCGATTGCAACATTGAGGTGACAAAGTTGGGTTCAGGTGGTGGCTTGGGAGTTTGTCTGCGGCTATTAGATGTTAAAGCTGCTACAGGCAAAGGTTTTACCGGTTCAGAAATAGCTGTTTCCGGTTGAAATTGGGGAATAAATATTACCGGACAGACAAGAAACTCTCGGCATATTTGCCTGACTTGGGTATCCGATATCAAACCTAAGCGGAGCCAGATATCCAATCCTGCCAATAGCTGGGGATGGGAAGACGGTAGTCTGAGTTCAATTTTGACAAGGTGGTCAAGAGGCAATGACATAAGCCGCAACTGTATCGGTAGATACTTCTATCTTCATGGGATTAATATAAATTTATGCGATCGCTGTGACAGTTATTTTTGGTCACTAGGGATTGGGCATATCCACATTGGCTTGAATCTGGTAGGGGAAGTTATGGACGTTAGTCGTAACGCATCAAGAAATAAATTACATCTGCTCTCCAAGAAACTTAATATATAGGATTCCGGAAAAGCGCTATTAGTATAAGTAGTATAAAATTAACAAACTTTTAAGCGAACTCAACATTATTACTCAAGGTAGTCTGTGATGAAGTGGCTAATTCGGTCATTAAGTCAGAAGCTAATTATTAGCACTCTGTTAACTTTATCTTGGATGACTCCAGTACTGGCAGAGTCAGACCAGTTATTAACCCGTGCTGAAGTCTATAAGCTGATTAAAATTGTAGAACTGCTACTGCATAACCAAACTGCACGCCCAGCCCAACCACAAGATGTGATGGTACCGCGAGATGCAGTCAGAACAGGTGAAAGTTCCCAAGCTCAATTATTTTTCAACGATAAGTCTTTAATTCGGGTAGATCAAAGTAGTACTTTTCGCTTTGAACCAGGGTTACGTCGCTTTAAATTGCGGAATCTCCTGGCTTTGAATGAAATGATCTTTAAGCTGGAAAATGGTACAGCCTTGGTTTTAAGTCCGCCAGGTAGTGTAGGTACAGAAGTAGAAACACCAGAAAGTCAAATTCAAATATTGGCAGTCCAGCCCACAACTGCACAAAAAAATAATACATTAATCGCTGCCAACAAAAACAATAAAATCAGCCAAAATAATCTATTTCTCCCTGCACAAAAGGCTAGTGCTGTCATGGTGATACATGACCAGACACGCAACGCCACACAAGTATTTGCTTTAACTGATGGAGATATTAAAATATCCGACCAACAAGGTAAAAAAACCGTAGCCTTACAAGGTGGTCAGACGGTAGCCGTGAAAAATGGTGTGGTGGGTAACGTCCAGGAGTTTGACTTGCAAGGTTTTTATCGCAGTATTTCTTTAACCACAGGTTTGGGGCCAGGACAAGAAAATGTTGTGGCGCAAGAAGCAGTTCCCGTCCAGGAGACACTCAAAGCAGTGCGAATTGAAACATTAGCTGCTTTAAGAAATCAAGCCCAAAGATTCCGGGGTTTTACTAGAACATTCCTAGCGGATGCACTGAATGGTTCAGAAGGTGATTTAAATCCGCGTCCCCCAGTTTCCGTGAGAATTATTAACCCCCAAGTCACTAATGGGACTTTTGTGAGAAATCAAGACAATACAGTAAATTTTACCCCAGATGGTAGTTCTGTTCCCCAAACTAATATCTCAGTTGATTTTGATCAGAACACAGTCACCATTGATGGAAATACAGGTATTAGTAATAACGCGGGATTAAGTGGCAATAATGCCAGTGGTTCAGTGATTAATGCTAACGGTCAAATTACCCAAATAGAAGTGTTTGGAGTGAATGGAGAAGCCCCTGGAGTGGGTATTCCCTATCGTGGTAGTTTAACTACTGGAATTGCACGCGATCGCTAATTTTTAAATATCCTTTTTTTATATCAGGTGTGGGTGATATCTATGGATAAAAAAGCTTTATTGCTTCTATCGGGAGCGGCAGTATTTTGCTTGACTGAAACTGCATATGCAGAAAAATATGATCCTCTGACAATTGCCTCAGATGTATCTTTTTTAGAAAGTGACCAGGGCAATTTTTTTTCTGTGGATAATGTGAATTTTGTAGTTACAGATGTAGATAATTCTATAATAGCTCAATCACCCGATAGTAGCCTAGAGCAGGTGACATCAGTTTCACAATTATCAGATGTGCAACCAAGTGACTGGGCTTTTTTAGCCTTGCAATCCTTAGTAGAACGTTATGCCGTAATTGCTGGTTATCCTGACGGCACATTTAAAGGCGATCGCGCCATGACTCGTTATGAATTTGCCGCCGGATTAAATGCGGTGATGGATGCCATTGAGACAGGGTTAGGGAGTAGTGCATTCATTGATTTAGCGAGACAAGAAGATTTAGAAATTATCAAAAAATTGCAAACAGAATTTGCCCCAGAATTAGCAGTTTTAAGAAATAGAATTGATAATTTAGAAGCGCGCACTGCCAACATCACAGCACAGCAATTTTCCACGACAGTAATTTTAGGTGGACAAGCAATTTTTGGTTTAGCAACTGGTTCTGGTGGCGACCCTCCGGGGAGAGGTGAAGCTAATACAATTTTTACCCACCTCACCCAATTACAACTAGCTGCTTCCTTCACTGGAAAAGACCGTTTTCGCTTGGCTTTAGTATCAGGAAATTCTGCCAATGATAGCTTTGGCAATCCTAATGCGTTTAACACCAACATGGCAAGATTGTCTTGGCAAGCAGATTATGACAATGACGTGTGGTTAGATTCTCTAGAATATCGTGTTGCGGGATTAGGCGATCGCGTAGTTTTTACCTTTAAACCTGTAGGCTTTAGTTTAAGTAGTGTTCTCAGTGTCAACTCACCTTATGCGGGTGCTGGTCAAGGTGCGATTTCTTTATTTGCCGGTTCCACACCTGTATTTAAAATTGGGAGTCTGGGTGCTGGTGTAGGCTTTGACTGGTTAGCATCTGATACCATCCGTCTACAGTTTGCTTACGGGACAAGAAATAGCAACGATAGTAACGGGGGTTTATTTGGTGCAGACCATAGTGCTTTGGGAGTGCAGGTACTTTACAAGCCAAATCCTTCATTAATTACAGGTTTAGCTTATGTCAATGCTTATTCTAAAACTGGTCAATTAGATACGGGTACAGGTAGCAGTAATGCAGATACATCTGGTGGGATTAATGAACCTGCTCAAATCCATGCTCTTAATGGTAGTCTGCAATGGCAGTTAACTGAGAAAGTAGTTTTTGGTGCTTGGGGTGGGTTGATGGTGACTGACTCGGTTGTATCTGATGCGGCTGTTCTCAGTAGTACCTATTTATTATCTTTGGGTTTATATGACCCCTTTGGGAGAAAGGGTGATTTGTTTGGTGTTCTGGTTGGTCTACCGCCAAAATTGAATGCAGGTTTTTTAATTCCAGCGGTTGATACAGGTAATTCTACTCACTATGAGGTGTTTTACCGTTATTTAGTGAATGATAATATTGCCATTACTCCTGGGTTTTTTATTGTGACTGACCCTGGTCATATTTCCCGCAATAATGACATCTTTGTGGGTACTATTCGGACTACTTTTAGTTTTTAGTGAGTGATAGTTTCATGCAAAGAATTATTCTGTCATGCAAGGTAACGTGATTAAACGGACTTGAAATGAGACAATTTAAGCAGTGATACCTGCAATGGGTTACGCCTACGCATATTTTTAAAAGTGCATTTTGACCCTCAGAATCAGCATCATACCTGAAAGCGATCGCTTGCTTTTACACCCGAATATTGCATAATTATTTCTGGCCATTGGCTGGGTTTAGTTTCTAGGAAGGTGACGAACACTAAACCTTCAGTTATACCCTGTGGTGTTTCAGCTAATTCAATTTTGCCGTTTTTATAAATTCCTTGAATTGTTTTTAACATATAGCTTACCTCCTATATAAATTTTCACCTATTGCGTCTCGTCAACAACTAAATCAGCCGCAGTCATATAAGATTAGGACTTACGTACCTTACCTTATACGCATTCTTGGCGTCCTTGGCGTCTACAGCCCTTACGGGCATCGCTGCGCGCGGGCGGTTCAACAAATCAAGCTTTTCAGCAATTTTTGCGTAAGTCCTGAAGATGATTCATCACTTTCGACAAATCAAGCGATCGCCTGGACTAACATTGGCATTATGCTGAAGATAATTGGCAATACGATCACATCCTTGCTGCATCAAATCATCTAAATCGAGATTCCACACCATCACACCTGCATCATCACTACCACTCACCAATGCTTTACCATCGGGACTGAAACTCACGCTGTTAACTTTACCCGAATGTCCCAAGAGAGTTTTTAACAACGTACCATCTTGAATACTCCATAACTTGATAGTATTGTCGGCACTACCAGAAGCCAATGTTTGACCATTAAAACTCAGACTAGTGACACCATCTGTATGTCCAGTCAGGGTATGAATTAATTTACCATCAGCTACACGCCAAAGTTTAATGGTATTATCCCAACTAGCGGTAGCCAAAAGTTTGCTATCTGGACTGAATTTTACAGAGGCGATCGCTAATGTATGATTAGTTAAATTTTTTACTAAATTACCATTCACGTCCCATAGCTTGACTGTGTTATCAACACTCCCAGAAGCCAGTAAATTAGCATCAGAACTAAAATTGATGCTTGTCACCTCATCAGTGTGACCTATAAATGAGTGTAATAATTTACCATTATTAACTTGCCATAATTTCACGGTTTTATCAGCACTCCCAGAAGCCAGCAAATTACCATCATGACTAAAACTAATGCTAGTTACTCTATCTTCATGACCCGTGAGGATTTTGATTAACTGTTGATTATTGCTATCCCAGATTTTAATAGTTTTATCAGCGCTAGCTGTGGCTAAAGTTTTGCCATCTAGACTGAAAATTACTGCATCAGCGATATCATTATGTGCTGAAAACTCCTTAACTAGAGATGCGTTTTTTTGCCAAATTTTAATATCCCCATTCCAACTTGCAGAGGCGAAAGTTTTACCATCAGGACTGAAGCTAATACTGCGAATATCGTTAACTTGTACTTGTTTATCTTGTTTTAGTTGCCAAAGTTTAATAGTGTGATCAGCACCAGCAGAAGCGATAATTTGACCATCAATACTAAAGCTAATATCTCTAACTGCTTCACCATGTCCTTGAATTGTTTTTAATAGGTTACCATTTAATTGCCATATTTTAATAGTTTTGTCACCACTAGCAGAAGCTAAAATTTGATTATCTGGACTAAATTTAATACTGTTAATTTGCTCACTGTGAGCTTCTATATTTTGTAATACTTCACCTTGATTATTCCATATTTTAATAGTTTTGTCACCACTGCCAGAAGCTAAAACTTGATTATCTGGACTGAATTGCACCCTGGTAATCCGTCCTTGATGTCCTCTTAAGACTGTAATTAAATTACCATCATCTACTTGCCAAAGCTTTACTAAATTATCTTCACCACCAGAAGCAATAATTTTACCATCAGGACTAAAGCTAACTGTATTTACCCAGCCATCATGAGCTTTCCAAGAATTAATTAACCTGCCGTCAGTTTGCCAGATTTTGACAGTATTATCCAGGCTTGCTGAAGCCAGTATTTTGCTATCAGCGCTGAAACTTACATCAGTAACAATATCATTGTGTCCAGTGAATATTTTGATTAATTGACCATGAATATCATAAATTTTAATATAATTATCAGCATCAGTAGCAGCTAATAACTTACCATCAGGACTAAATGCAATAGCTGTAACTCTGCTTTTATTACCGGAAATAGTTGTGATTAAACTCCCATTGTGATGCCACAATTTAATAGTTTTATCATCACTTGCAGAAGCTAAAATTTTACCATCTGGACTAAAAATTACGGCATTAACTTGTTGATTGTGAGCCGGAAGCCGATTAATTTCTTGAGTTTGGTAAATAGCTTGTTGAAAAGTCGCCGCTGTAGATAATTTAATTTCTGGTGATGGTGAAAAAACTTGTTGAATTTCTCGCCCTGCTTTAACACTAGCAATCACAGCTTCTAATTGTTGATGAGATAATAAAAAAGCTTGAGATGATGCATTTAAAGCCGCAATTTCTCTTAATTGAGCCGCTTGCTTTTGGAAATAAGCCAAACCGCCAAAACCACTAGCAGCAATTCCTAAAACACTGATAACTGTCACCGCTATTTGAGCTTGTCGCAGACGCTTTTTTTGTTCACGTTGTTGATGTTCTCTAGCAGCTAAACAAGCAGAGATAAAATATTGCACATCAGCAGATAATTCATCTGTATATTTGACAAAAATTTCTTCTGCTTCCGCCAAACGGTTACCTTGTAACAAAAAATCTGACTGCTGCTGATTATGTTGCCACAAAGCTGCTGATTGTTCAATTTGACGCTGCGATCGCAATCGACTACGATTTTCTTCTAACCACCAGCGTAATGTTGACCAGTGGCGGATGAGGATTTCGTGAGCAACTTCAATAGTGACCGCCCCAGATGCAGTGATAGAGTCAACTTGTTCGCCTTTGCTACCCTCAACTACAGCCTCATCTTCTAAATTCACTACAATTAATTTCGCCGCAGTTAAAGTGACAAGAGTCCTTTCTACCAAAGCCTTTGGATATTTCTGCACAACCAACTCAGATTTCAAAACTCGCCTTCTTGTGTCTTCTGTACCTTCCCCTAATTGTGTGAGTGAGAGAAAAATCCAGCGCGCGCATTCTTGGGCTGGACTATCTAAACTATCGTAAACTTCCTGGGCTTTGCGTTCCAATGCGCCTTTAATACCACCAATTTGCTGTTTATGAGCAGCTAAAGTTAATTCACCTGCTTGGCGAAACTCCCATAATTGCTCCAGTACAAATTCCAATAGTGGTAAATCACCCGCCGAGTGGTTTAACTCTTGTAAGAGAACTTCCACTAGTCCCGGTTCGACCTTTAACCCCACTTGTTCTGCTGGGTTGAGCATCACACGACGGTAGTCTTCATCACTCAACTTGGGTGGTACTAACACACTTGATTCTTGCAATAACTGAGCCAGTGCGGGTATTTCCAAACAAGCAGCGATAAAATCAGCCCGCACAGTCAACACTAATTTAAACTTATCAGCCGCATATTTGATTGCTCCCAACAACAAGTCTAAAAACCGTTGTCTATCTTCACTGGGTGCGAGGGTGAATAATTCTTCAAATTGGTCTACTACCAAAACCACCATCGGCTCAGGGCGACTACGTAGCCAGTAGACAAAGCCTTCTACTCCCTGGTAGAGCATGGCTTCCAGGATGTGGGGGGAGTAAGTCTTTGCGACTATTCCCAAGTTTTTCCCCTTGTCCCCTTGTCCCCTTGTCCCCTTGTCCCAATGCCTCCACAGGACTTTTACCGGGACGAATGTTGATAATTAACCAGGAATCACTACCAGGGAGTTGTTTACCCAGGCGCAACTGAGCTATTAGTCCTGCTTGGACTACAGAAGATTTACCGCTACCGGATGCGCCGACTACAGCCAGGAAGGATTTATGAGCCAGTTGACTTAGTAACTGCTGAGTTAAGGATTCTCTTCCGTAGAAATATTGGGCGTCATCTTCGCTAAAGGCTTTTAATCCTCGGTAGGGGCAAATTCTTAAATCTAATGTGGTTTTTTTGTGGTTATATGAGCTACTGGCGGGAATGATTTCTATCACCCCTTGGGTACCAGATAGCCAAATATGTAGTGGTGAAGGGGTAAATTGTGTGTGTGTTGCTAAATGAATTTGCAATTGGGTAATCCAAGCTGCTACTGATAAACCATCAGGTTTCTTTGCTGCTTTTAAAGTCTTTGTGAGTGCTTGGGTAAATAGTTCTGAGTTGTTTTTGGGAAAAGTCGCAGCAATGATGCACTGTCCTTTTTCGGTATCAAGTTGCAAGTCTTCTACCCAATCTTGTAGAGAGACACTGTGCGAACCCAATGGACAATCTAAAATAATGATTTGCTGGGTAACTGAAGAACGCCGTAACTGCTGTCTTAACCAAGAACGACTTAACCAAATCTCATCTAACAATACTAAAGCTGCTTCTCCTGATGGGGTTTCTTCGATTCGCCCACGCAGATATAACAATACTATTGCTGGTTCTGTGGTTTTCGGTTGCTGTGATTGATGGGTGGAACGCAAACAGGTTTTGATGGTTGCACGAATATCTTTGGCTGTGGTGGTTCCAGAACGGGGCAAATACTCTAACTCAAAGGCTCCAGCATCACCCAAAACTTTACTAAAATCTAATGCTGCTTGCGAGCCTCTAATGCCTTCTAATACTAATGCTATTCTAGGGGGTAAAGATTCTGCGATCGCGGGGATATTTCCTAAGATTAATTCGCCAATACCTTCAACAATGCGTTTAGGCGTTTGTAGAGGATATTCACTATAAAGTTGAGTATCTCCTTTGCCGCGTTTTTGCTGGTTGATTAATCTTAACTGTTGATTAGTTTTATCAATATATTGCAAGGTTTGGTGATACACATAGCGATAAAGCCCATCAGCCGAAATTACACCTTGAGCATCGGCGGCATCTCCGTGTAAACCCCGCATTAAATAATAAGTAAATACCCCATGTCCCAGTTCGGGAAACTCCCAAGATTGCTGGTCTGTGTCGCAAGAAAGTAAAGCATAAAAACCCCTACTTTTAGCAGCGCGTTGCTGTAATACTGCCACCAGTTGCTGTGTGGGGTTTAGTCCTCGTAATGTCATGCCCCCACTATGACAAGCATCCAGCCAGATTAGCTGATTTTGGACACCACTATTAGCTAATAATTGCAACAATTCTTGAACAGCTAAACCTGTCGTTTCTAGATGATCTTTTTGTGTATCTGCTAAACAAAGAAATGCTTGCTGAGTATGGGCTTGCAGCATTCCATGTCCAGAAAAGTAAAACAGAATTGTATCGGGTGGTTGAGCTTTTGTCGTGATTTGCTGTAAGCTGGCGCGTACCGTTGCTAAAAGCGGCGGTTGCGGAGCAAAATCGTGATAAATATTAATGTTTTTTTGGGCAAATTGCTCTTGAGTGGCGCTGCTTAAAGCTGCTGCTAATACTTGACAATCAACTGCTGAGTAACGGAGACACGGTAATTGCTCATCTTGATATTGATTCACTCCCACCAATAACAACCACAGTGTAGGAGTAATTTTAGGTTTAGTTTGAGTTGAACGACCGGTAGCAACACCAAGTGGGGGCATTTTGGAGATGAGGGAGGAGGGGATGAGGGGGAAAAGACCTGATTGTTTTTCCTTATATATTATTTAGGATTGATTTGTACATGATCATGCACGCGATCGCTAACATAGTCTACTTAAAAGTAGAAGTTTTTCCTCGTCTTTCTATGGTTATGTTATTTTGATTGATTAGTTTCATCAAAAAAATGGAGTAAATATACTCATTAGCATTACTGTGTGACTTGTATTTTGAGATAAATGTAGTTTTTTTAGATATTTTTAAATTACCGGAGAGATTAATAAATGAAGATACTGGCGCTAAGTTGGGAGTTTCCACCGAGGATAGTGGGCGGAATTTCCCGTCATGTGGCAGAGTTGTACCCAGAAATAGTCAAGCGAGGGCATGAAATTCACCTGATTACCGCAGAGTTCGGTCAGGCATCGATGTATGAAATAGTCGAGGGTATACATATACATCGGGTACCTGTGGCACCTAGTAACGATTTTTTTCACTGGGTCGTCAATCTCAACCAAAGTATGGGACATCATGGTGGGAAGTTAATTTTGGAGGAAGGGCAGTTTGATGTAATTCATGCTCATGATTGGTTGGTTGGAGATGCGGCGATCGCTTTAAAGCATAATTTTAAAATTCCCCTAATTGCGACAATTCACGCCACTGAATTTGGGCGACATAACGGTATTCACACGGATATTCAACGATATATTCATGACAAAGAAAATCTTTTAGCTTACAATGCTTGGCGAATTATTGTATGTACCGAATATATGCGACGGGAAATCGAACGAGCGCTACAAAGTCCTGGGAACAAAATAGATGTCATTTATAACGGCATTCGTCCAGAAAAGAAACAGCACCGCGAAGATTTTCATGCTCAAGATTTTCGTCGTCAATTTGCTGCTGACCATGAAAAAATTGTCTATTATGTTGGTCGCATGACATATGAAAAGGGTGTATCTGTATTACTTAATGCTGCGCCCAAGGTACTTTGGCAAATGGCGGGTAACGTTAAATTTGTGATTATCGGTGGCGGTAATACTGAAAATCTCAAGCGTCAAGCCTGGGATTTGGGAATTTGGCATAAATGTTATTTTACTGGTTTTATTTCTGATTCATACTTAGATAAATTTCAAACCATTGCCGACTGTGCCGTATTTCCCAGTCTTTATGAACCCTTTGGTATTGTTGCCTTAGAAAGCTTTGCCTCTCGTGTTCCCGTAGTGGTTTCCGATACAGGTGGATTCCCAGAAGTAGTGCAACATACCAAAACAGGCATTGTCACTGGAGTCAATAACCCCGAATCTCTAGCTTGGGGAATTTTGGAGGTTTTATATAATCCAGGTTATCGGCAATGGTTGATTGATAACGCGTACAAAGATTTAGGACAACGCTTTAGCTGGCCCAAACTAGCCAGGCAAACAGAAGCAGTATATCAGCGAGTTGTGCAAGAGCGATCGCAAACTGACTGGCTGTAAAATTGACAATTAATGCGGAGATTTTCGGCACTTAGCGTAGAGAATTAAAGATTACTCAGCGCTATTGAGCGTTAACAAACAGTACAACCACTGTACGCTGGAAATTCTCCCCTTTCTGGTGCGAAAGTGAGCAATAATTGTGGTTTGCACCAGCAGATTTTTATGACAAAGGTATTCCCAAACATAGCAAAGTGGTTAAGGAATCTCGGAACCAAGTTGATGAAGATGGGAACCTCAATCATTGCCCGTCTTCGAGCATTCCTGACACCTGACGTCCCTAGCAAAACTTTCGATCTTCGTTTTCCCTCATCCAGTCCTTTAGCCGGCCCCGTGCATATTTTAGGTGGGGGTGGCCCCGATGTGGAAGAAGCAATTCAGTGGATGATTCATCAAGTTAGGGGATCTACTAGCTACTCCACCAAAGTAAATGTTGTGGTACTTCGCACTTATGGTGGCGATGATTACAATCGGCTAATTTACAATATGCAGGGTGTGAATCTTGTTGAGACACTGGTTATTCGTAATCGGCAAGAGGCAAACAGACCTGACATTATTGAGAAAGTGAGAAATGCCGGCGTAATTTTCTTTGCTGGTGGCGACCAATGCGAATACATCCGCAGTTGGAAAAACACCAAATTAGAAACCGCCATCGAATCAGTTTATGCTAGAGGCGGTGGCATTGGTGGCACTAGTGCAGGTGCGATGATTCAAAGCGATTTCGTTTATGATGCCTGTGCTTCCTCCGAAGAAGGCATTGAAACCAGAGACGCTCTCGAAGACCCTTATCGAGATATTACTTTTACTTACGACTTTTTCCCCTGGAGTCATTTGCGGGGAACCATCATCGATACCCACTTCGATAGGCGCAAAAGAATGGGGCGAATTATGGCTTTCATCGCCCGTCAAATTCAAGATGGCATATCCAAAAGCGCCTTAGGCGTAGCCATTAGCGAAGAGACATCAGTTGTAGTCGATAAATACGGTCAGGCAAAAGTCATGGGCCGGGGTGCAGCTTATTTTGTCTTAGGAGATCATCCACCCGAAGTATGCAAACCCCGGACACCGCTGACATTTACCGACTACAAAATTTGGCGCGTTCCCCGTGGAGACACCTTTAACCTGAGGAACCTACCCACAAAAGGTTATTACCTCAGAAGCGTGAAACGAGGACGGTTTGATTCAGATCCCTATTGAACCAAAATTGTCTGTTTGCGTAAACTTTCAATAGTAGCGATCGCATGTTTTGCTACAGTATCAATCTCTGCTTGGGTGGTAAATCGTCCGATGCCAAATCGTACTGAGGCATAAGCGAGTTTTTCTGAGTGTCCCAAGGCTGTGAGAACGTGGGAGGGGGCTGTGGTGGCTGAGGAACAAGCCGAACCAGAAGATACCGCCATCACTGGTTGTAAGCCTAGCAGTAGCGCCGCCCCATCTACCCCCTCAACACTAATATTCAAGTTTCCCGCTAATCTTTGAGTAGGATGTCCATTGAGATGAACACCTTCTAATTGCGAAAGCCCTTGCCATAATCTTGCCCTAAGTTCAGTCAGACGTTGGTTTTCCATAACTTGTTCTGCTAAAGCAATTTCCACAGCCTTACCAAAACCCACAATTTGCGGTGGATACAAAGTCCCAGAACGCATTCCCCGTTCATGTCCACCGCCATGCTGTTGGGCGGCGAGTTTCACTCTAGGGTTACGTCTTTGCACATACAATGCCCCAATTCCCTTAGGCCCATACACCTTATGTGCTGTCAACGACATTAAATTAACATTCATCGCCCGCACATCCAAAGGAACCTTACCAATAGCTTGGGCGGCATCCGAGTGAAAAATAATATCCCGATGACGGCACATTTCCCCAATTTCTGCCAACGGCTGCAATACACCAACTTCATTATTAGCAGCCATCACCGACACCAAAATAGTATCAGGACGTAAAGCCTTTTCTAACTCAATTAAATTAATTAATCCATCCTTTTGCACAGGCAAAATAGTAATATCAAAACCCAGCGTTTTTAAATAATTACAAGGGTCAAGAACCGCACTATGTTCAGTAGCCACAGTAATAATATGCTGTCCTTGAGAAAAATATGCTTCAGCCACACCTTTTATCGCCAAATTATTAGCTTCTGTTGCGCCACTAGTAAACACAATTTCTTCTGGTGTAGCATTAATCGCTGCGGCCAAAACTTCCCTAGTTTGTTTCACCGCCGCTTCCGCTTCCCAACCGTAAACATGACCAATACTAGATGGATTGCCAAAATGCTCTGTAAAGTAAGGAAGCATTGCCGCCAACACACGCTCATCCACAGGTGTAGTAGCGTGACAATCAAGATATATAGGACGAATAGACATAATTGAAATTAATTCGAGTTAAGTTTTGTAAAATAAAATCATATAGACTTATTTATAGCAGATTGAACAACAAGTAAGTAGGACGAAGTAAATAATTAAATGATCCAAACACTAATTATCGATAACTACGATTCTTACACATTTAACCTTTATCAAATGTTAGCAGAAGTCAATGGTAAAAAACCCCATGTAATTCGCAATAATCAAATCAACTGGCATCAACTACAAGAACTCAAATTTGATAACATAGTCATTTCTCCCGGCCCCGGTCGTCCAGAAAAAGCCAAAGACTTTGGTATCTGCCAACAAATACTACAAAATCACCTTAATATACCATTATTAGGTGTTTGCCTTGGTCATCAAGGAATCGCTCACTATTACGGTGGTAAAGTCATTCATGCACCAGAAGTCAGACACGGAAGATTAAGTGATATCTACCACAATAACGATAATTTATTTTCAGAAATACCAACCCCTTTTCGTGTAGTTCGTTATCATTCATTGCTAGTAGCAGATGAATTACCCAATTGTTTAGAAAAACTAGCTTGGACAGAAGAAGGACTCATCATGGCATTACGCCATCGCTATCTACCATTATGGGGAGTGCAATTTCACCCAGAGTCTATCTGCACAGAATATGGATATAAACTCTTACAAAACTTCCAAGAAATCACTCAGAAATTTATCTCAAAAAATAAATCAGAAAAAAAAACAAATAAAGAAATAATTCCACCTATAACTACTAAAATTTCACCTGCCCAACCAAATCAAGACTTGATAGTTTATAGTCAAAAACTTAATTATTATCCTGATGCAGAACAGACATTTGTGCATCTTTTTGGTCAAGAAATTAACGCATTTTGGCTAGATAGTAGCCGAGTAGAAGCAGGTTTATCGCGTTTCTCATTCATGGGAGGAAAAGGTGGTAAGCACAGTTTACTTGTTCGTTATTCCACCCAAAACCAGGAACTAATTATTAATAAATCTGGTAAAATAACGAATATTAAAAAAAGCATTTTTGCATATCTTAAACAGCAAATTAATTGCCGAAGCTGTCAGTCTGATGATTTACCTTTTGATTTTAATTGTGGATTTGTAGGCTACTTAGGTTACGAACTTAAAGCTGAATGTGGAGCTAATTTAGTACATCCATCATCTCTACCTGATGCAATTTTTCTCTTAGCTGACCAAATGATTGTCTTTGACCATCAAGAAAAAACTACTTATTTAGTTTATCTTACTACCGAAGACACAAAAACCGAAGCAGAATCTTGGTTTAAATTAATTACACAAAAACTCTATACACTGCCTCCCCTCACCCCACTAGTAGCCAATATCAATCCCCATCCTGTGACTTTTCGCTTAAGTCGATCTTACCAAATATACAAAGATGATATTTATAAGTGTCTCCAAGAGATTCATGAAGGAGAAACATATCAAGTATGTTTAACTAATCAACTATACACAGATACAACGCCTGATCCTCTGGCATTTTATCGCAGGTTACGTCAGGTTAATCCAGCACCTTACTCTGCTTTTCTGCGCTTTGGTGACATTAGCATTGCTTGTTCTTCACCAGAAAGATTTTTGCGAATTGATTCATCAGGATGGGTAGAAACTAAGCCCATTAAGGGAACAGTAAAACGGGGACAGACTCCCGAAGAAGATTTTTTATTACGTGAACGTTTACGTAATAGTGAAAAAGACCAAGCAGAAAATTTGATGATTGTGGATTTATTACGCAATGACTTAGGCAGGGTGTGTGAAATAGGCAGTGTTCATGTACCAAAATTAATGGATATAGAAACTTATGCCACAGTACATCAAATGGTCACAACTATTCGGGGTCATTTATCTCCAGAAATGACAGCTACAGACTGTATTCAAATGGCATTTCCTGGTGGTTCAATGACAGGCGCACCCAAACTGAGAACAATGGAGATTATTGATAAACTCGAACAAGAACCACGGGGAGTTTATTCAGGTGCTATCGGCTTTTTGAGTTTGAATGGCGCAGCAGATTTAAATATAGTAATTCGTACCGCAGTATTTACCCCCGATAAAACAGCTATCGGCATGGGGGGTGGTATTGTGGCTTTATCTGATGCCGAAATGGAATTTCAAGAAACTCTCCTCAAAGCCAATGCTTTAATTGAGGCGATGCTGTTGACGGTTCATGGAGAGTTTTATCCTAGTCTTTATGAGATTTTGGGATTGGAGACAGCTGATAATTCTTGTAATTTAGTTAAGACTGCTTGAGCATGACCTTTAGTTTTCACATTAGGCCAAGCATAGGCAATAATTTTATCAGGTGAAATCAAAAAAGTTGACCGGGCAACACCCATATATTCTTTACCCATAAATTTTTTCAAGCGCCAAGCACCATAAGCTTCAATGAGATGATGTTCGGGGTCACTTAACAGGGTGATTGATAAATTATGTTTGTCAATAAATTTACAATGAGCTTTACCAGAATCTGGACTTACACCTAAGATTTTTGCTCCCAAGACGTTAAATTCTGGCTGTAACTCGGTAAAATCTTTAGCTTCGGTTGTACAACCGGGTGTGTCATCTTTCGGGTAGAAATAGATAACCAGCCACTGACCGCTGAAATGATCTAGGCTGACAAGATGATCATTTTGGTCAGGAGTAGAGAAATTAGGCGCGGGTTGTCCAGTTTGAGGAATGTTGCTCATGGTTGGGTGAAAAGGCGATCGCCTTTTTATTTAAGTGTAAAAAATATTGTCCGGGAGTGGATTTATTTTACACGGCTACTTAACTGGTGGTGGACTGTCTCAGCTAAAATGTTGCATTAAATTTATCTTGTAGGATGGGCCTCTCGCCCGTCCGGTGCAGGCAAGATGTCCGCACTACAAGAGTTATATCTATCACACCATTTTAGCTGTGTCATTCCACTACTTGTGATTAGATCATTTGTGTGTACACCGTAGCGGCAAGGGAAACCGAAGTATCAGGATGAGGACATAGTGTTTTTGGTAGAATGCCCCAGAAGAGAACCAAGGACAGATAACAGTCATCAGTTCAGGTAAAATGTTAGCTTTACCTTAGTAATTGTGGTTAAGTTGAACATCAAGTATCATGCAAGCTGGTTACCCTATTGGTAGGGTAGTTTACACGCGGAGGATGGAAAAATGAGGGTTTGGCTAGCCTGTTTTTTAGTATTGTTTGCATTGGCAGAACTGTTTGACTGGTTAAAAGCCTTTAATCTGCCGTTACCTATTTACATTTTGGGTGGAGCATTTTTAGCTGTTGCTTCTAACTATGACAAAATTATTGGCTCTTACTTTAGTGATACAAGTATCAACGCATCGCCTGAACAACCACAGTTAAATGCACCGAATCAATCCCTAGATGCGATTTCTTTTGCTAGTCCCGGAAAACAAGTGCAACAATCGGAAACACAACTTTAGATATTGCTGTGTATTCAGGCTTTAATGTCATCACTTACTTTACCCGTTGCTTTTTCATAACCTATATAAAGGTCAAGGATAATTGAACCAGGAGATGAGGATATTACCCTAATTTGAGGTTAGGTTGAATGCATAATTCATAATTAAGGAAGTTTCAAGGCTTTGGAACTGACGGAAGCAATATTGTTAAGGGAGCAACGCGATTCTAAGTGCTGGCACATTTGATTCCCCTCAACTGCTCATGCTTTCTGGAATTGGGCCAGCAGAACATCTGCGGGCATTAAATATTCCTGTAGTCGTTGATTTGCCAGGTGTCGGTCAGAACCTCCAAGATCATCCGATGGTTCCTGTAGCCTACCAATCCCTACAAGAACTCCCTCTTGCACCAAGCAGCAATCTCGGTGAAGCGGGGCTGTTCGCGCGTACTAATCTGAGCTTAGATGCGGCACCAAATATCCAGCTTACTTTAGCTCCCATTTTATTTGTCAATCCTGCTTTTGCCCGTGAAGGTGCAGCATTTACTATCCTCGTTATTAACAACCACCCCCAAAGTCGTGGCAGTGTCAGTTTGCGTTCTTCTAACCCACAAGAGCCACCACTAATCCGGGTGAATTATCTCCAGGATAAATCTGACTTGAAAATACTGGTTAAAGGAATTAAGATTGCGCGTCAAGTTGCCCATTCGGGCTTGTTAAATGAGTTTCGGGATGAGGAAATCGCTCCTGGTGTTGGGGTGTCTAACATCAAAGCGATTCGAGCTTATATTCGGCAAGCGTGTGATACTGTGAACCACCCTGTCGGGACGTGCAAAATGGGCAAAGATCCAATGGCAGTTGTTGATTCCCAACTCAAAGTGCGGGGGATTGATGGGTTACGAGTCGTAGATGCATCGATTATGCCACTGATCACTACGGGAAATACAAATGCACCCACGATCATGATTGGTGAAAAGGCAGCCGATATGATTAAACAGTAAACCAAAAAGTTTTTCACAAAAACGCGAACATTAGCTGCGTGTGCATACACCCATTGATTACGATATCTTGTCCAGTTTGGTGACACAGGATTGATTGGTCAACCACGTTGCAAATTCCGCATTCATAGGTGCAACAAACATCATCCAATTCACAATAGCTAATGCCGAATGTCACGCTTGTAAACGTGAAACCTAGTCAGGGCAGGGTGTAGGGTGTAGGAAAAAAATCAAGAAAATTAAAAACAAGTGCGAACATTAATAAACTTCTTTGCTACGCAACGAGCCACGCGGTAAGCGCAGCTATGCCCGCACTTAGCTTTACGCCACTACACCCGACACCCCACACCCAAAAAGCTTATGAATATTGGATTTGCCGATAACAAGCGTGCCATTCAGCTAATACCAATGCGATCGCTCCCCATCATAAAATCAAAATTACCTTCACCTCTGCTTTTCTTTAAAAATTTAAAAATTTAATCAGTTTATATAATGAGTCATAACTACGAACAATTTCAGGTTGTATAAGTCGCCACAATATATTTTGGGAACTTGACATCACCTCCACTAAGATTTGTATTGACGTAGCATCTGCGAGAAAAGACGAATTCTCAAATTGTCTCACACTAAACCCCACCCTTTGTAAAGCGCGAGTAGTCCACAAAGCCGCAATACCCTCACCCATAACAACTACTTCTTCTCTAGAGGGTATATTCAGCTGAAACTCCCCAGAAGCAACATCAAATTCTACCCCCTCACTACGGAAGGTATCAGCAAAAGCACCAGATAAAACTAAATCTTCCGGAGCGCCAACATTTAGAATACCATCAGACGTTAATAACCAAACTTGGTCAGCCAAACGCAAAGCCAAATCCAAATCATGAGTAGAAAGCAGAATCGCTTGATGAGTTTCCCGCGCTAACTGACGTAACAACTGCATAATTTCCACCCGTCGCGGTAAATCCAAAAATGCCGTTGGCTCATCAAGTAACATGACAATAGGTGACTGCGCCAAAGCACGCGCAATCATAATTTTTTGACGTTCACCATCACTCAACTCACTAACTTGACGTGAAGCCAGATGTTCTGCACCTACAGATTTTATCGCCCAATGTGCGATCGCCTCATCTTCAGGCGTTAAATTTCCCCACCAGTCAGTATAAGGATATCGCCCCAAACTCACCAAAGTATAAGCACAAAGCATTCCCACATCCACTTTCTCGGTCAACACCAAACTCAGACGTTTAGCCAAATCTAGCGCCGACAAAGCCGAGATATTTTCCCCCAACAACCTCACCTCACCAGCAATTGGCGGTTGCATACCCGCAAGCGATCGCAGTAACGTAGACTTACCCGCACCATTAGGCCCCAGCAAACACACAACCTCCTCAGCCTGTAACGACACATTAATATCACAAGCCACACATCTGAACCGCTTCCCAGACACCCGATAGCCAATAGTCAAATCATGAGTAGTCAAAATCGCATCACTCATCAGCAACACCTCAAAAACACTCCGCGCACCTCTGCATTCAAACAACCCGACGAGAATTACGCCGCAAAATCACCCAACTCACAACCGGAGTTCCTATCAAAGCCGTCACAGCATTCAAAGGTAAAACCATCGCACCCCCTCCCACCTGAGACAACAAATCAGCCATCAAAGCCAAAATCGCACCCATCATCATCACCCCAGGAATTAAAATCCGATGGTCGGAAGTATGAAAAACACTGCGACACAAATGAGGAATAGCCACCCCCAAAAAAGCGATGGGGCCACAAAAAGCAGTAATCGCACCCGCTAAAATAGATGCACTAGTAATAATGGAAAATCGAGTTTTTTCCACTGTTAACCCCAGACTACGCGCATAAGCCTCACCCAATAAAAGCGTATTCAAAGACTTTGATTGCGTCACTGCTATGAATAAACTCAAAACTATCACCGGAATTAAAACCAGCAATTGTTTACCAGTTACCCCAGCAAAGCTACCAAAAGTCCACATAATATAACTTTGAATGCGTTCTTGGGAGCTAAATTGCAGCAAAATACTCACAATAGCACTCGTAGCATAGCCAAACAACAAACCTAAAATTAGCAGCGTCATTGTATCTTTAACACGCCGAGATACAACTAACATCAATCCTAAAACCGATGCAGCACCCAAACTAGCAGCGATAACTAAACCAAAATCACTAATAATTCCCAAATCAGCTAATAAAGTGGGTGTTGTCGCACTAGCCGTCAGCACAACTAAAGCCACACCTAAACTGGCACCAGAACTAATTCCTAACACAAAAGGCCCAGCCAAAGGATTTCTAAATAAAGTTTGCATTTGTAAGCCACTCACACCCAAAGCCGCACCCGCCAAAATTGCAGTTATAGCTTTAGGTAATCGAAATTTGAGAATAATATTTGTCCATGTCACCCTTTCTGGTTCTTGTCCCAGCAAGATATTAATTACTGCATGAAGAGGGATATGAACTGAACCTAAAGCTAAGTCTAATAAAAAGGCAAAAATAAAGCCAATGAATAAAATCGAAAAAATAAGAGTTTTGGGCAATGAATTATAAATTTTATATTTTTCGGTTAACATTATTGTCCTAATCTATGATAATAAAACAATTGATGTCCAGGTAATATTTCTGGATGCAAAATTTTAATTAAGTCAGCCAAAACAATATCTGGGTTGCTCATTCCTCCTTCCCAGTAATCATTACCGCCACTGTCATTGACACGGGCATTATTATTGTAAAGATTGCCATTTTGGACAGCCTGAAAATCACCATAGAGGTTATCTTCAGCAAGTAAATCTTGAACGCTCTGCCAAGATTGACTAAAATTTAACCAGTAATCTGCATTGCTAGCCCGTTCTACAACAACTTCAACAGATAAAGGTAAACTACCAAAAGATTTATCATCACTCCAGAGATAGTTTCCACCAGCATCAGCGAGATATTTGGCTACATAACTATTACCCCCTGGCATATACCAAGTACCTTTAAAGTTAAAGCCAACAAATACAGTTGGACGATTGGTTACAGATTTTGCTGTTTGTGCTATTTGTGCATATTTCTCAGCAATTTCTTGGAAGATTTTTTCTGCTTGTTCTTCTTGATTAAAAAACAAAGCTGTAAACTTTAACCATTCACTTCTCCCCAAGGGAGTGTCTTCCATATATTCGGCATTAATTCCTACTTTTAACCCAACTTCGGTAAGTTTAGAATAGCTATCAGTTTGGGAATTACCTGTACCGAAAGTTGTGACCAAATCGGGATTTAATTCTAATAATCGTTCAATATCAATATTGGCATTATTGCCCACTTCTACAACTTCACCTGCTTGGATTCTCTCTACCACCTCCGGCGTATTGACTTGTTTACTATTACTAACACCAATTAATTTATCAACTACACCTAATTTGGCTAAGTGAGGTAAATGAGTCGTAGAAAGAGTGACTATGGAATTAACAGGGACTGTAATTATTTGTGCTGAATTAAATCCTGTTGGTGGTGGGGTTCCACATTGGACTAAAACATATTGAAAGTTAGTTTTAGCATTTTGCCAGGGATTTTTAACAGTGACTATTTTGTAGTTGTGATGATACTCTACTGCTAACCCTGTAGCATGGGTGATTTGGATTTTATGGGGGAAGTAATCGGTATTGGGGTCATAGTTTTGAATACAGGCGGGGTTATGAGTGATTGTTGGGGTATGGTTGCAAGCGATGATGAGTGTTGTGATTAAGAGTAAGAGGAAAGAAATTAATTTTGAGTGTGGGATTTTTACCAGTTTCATGGGATTTTGTCTCAGGCAAAGATAAGGCAGCGCATTGGGCGGGTTCCCCGACTTGTAGCGACTGCCGTGCAAAGACGCAGAGTGTGTGAGGAGTGAAAAAGCAGGGCGCAGGGGAGAAAGCAGGGGAGAAAAACCACCCACAATTCTACTCGGCTTTAAACCTTATCTTTTGGTAAATTACAAATTACGAATTATTTCCTGGCGGATATAGGTTTTCGCTGACTTTTTTACCTTGGACTAGGTGTTCGTTGACGATAATTTCAGCTACGTTTGGGTTAACGCGGGTGTACCAAGTTCTATCATCGGAATAAAAGACAACTGGCCCTTGTTGGCAAACTTCTAAACAGCCGGATGTTCTTACTTCTACATCTACACCTGCTGTTTCTACTGCTGATTTTAAAGCATCAAATGTAGGTTGCCATTTACGGGATGGAAGACAACGGGTAGAAGTACAAACTGAGATATAAGAATGTTTCAGAGGATTTTTGGTAAATGGAATCGGTTTATTACCTAACACATAAATTTCTCTGAGTTCTTGATAAAGAGCTAATTTTGATAAATCAGGTTTACCCTCTGGTAATAAATTTTCTCCATCAACTAAAGGATTAGGTAATAAAATCGTCATTAGTTTTTCATCTGCACCATTCCAAAATTGAATTCCCCAACTTCTAGGATTTCCTTCTGAATTAAATCGCCGATAAAAAGCCGCACGACTAACTTGACGCTGCTTTCTTAATTCTTCAGGCGTTTTACAAAGCGGCCCACCTAAATTAGCCTCAATACATAAATGTAAATGCCAACCTTCAGTCGCTACTGTCAAATATCCATCATAGAGAATACAAAGCTTTGGTGGGGCATTAAACTCTAATTCTAAAACACTCCCTTGAACAATATGAGCCACCCCTACCTGCTGCCAATTTTGCTCAAATAAAGTGTAAACCAGCGATGCCAAAACATCACTACCACAATCAAAATATTCATACTCAATATACCCCCCTGTAGATAACTCCTCAGTCACCACCTCATCCATCGATTTCACCCAACAATTAAGCTCAGTCATAAAAAACTCCTTTCTACCTTTGCACCTTTGCGTCTTTGCGTGAAACTTAAAACCGAGAACTCAACCCCACCTGAAAACCCCTCCCCCCATCAGGAAACCCCGGAAACAACTGATAACGCTGATTAAATATATTATCTACACCACCAGTCACTACCAAACCATCCGTAAGAGGTATACGCATTTTCAAATCAAAAGTAGTATAACCAGACAAAAACTCCGTATTGATATTATTAGTAGGATATCCACTCAACGAATTCATCAACACCCCCAAATATAAACCCATAGGATTTTCATAAGAAACACCCAAATTTAACTTATTCGCACCCGCAAACCTTAATTCTTGACCTACTTCTTCGGGATTTCCACTTTCTAAAATCCGTGGATCATTCAACGTATAATTAACAAAACCATAGAAATTCCTCGCCAATTGTAAATTTAAAGAAGCTTCCAGTCCCGTAGTTCTGACCAACCCAATATTTTCAAATGTACCTGTATTCCCATTCACAGGCGGAATCAACCTTGTAAAAGCAATAGTGTCAGATACTCTGTTATTAAAATAAGTCAAACGTAATAAACCAAAATTACCTAACCTTTGGTCAATACCCACATCAAAACTATCACCTCTTTCTGGTCTTAGTTCAGGATTACCAATATTTGTCGGATTATTGTTAAATAAATTTGCAATCGTCGGGGCGCGGAAATTTCTGATATAGTTAGCTCGTAGTGTCGTTGAATCTGCAACTGCTAACTTGGCACCTACCGAGGGTGATGTAAAAGAACCATTCACCAAACTACTAAAATCTTGCCTGATGCCAAAATTCATATTGAAATTAGGTGATAAATCAGTGTCATATCTGGCAAAAATTGCTCCTTGATTGATGCCATTATCATAATTTTCTCTCGTAAGATTGGTCCCAAAATTAAAAGTCGTATTTTGTACATTCACAGTCCGATAATCAAACCCATAGACTAAAGTTTGATTGTTAGTAATATTCCAACTATGTGTAGCTTGCAGTCCATAAGACCTTTGTCTGGTATCAAATCTATTTTGTGATGCTAGTGCGCCACTACGATTATCAGAACGAGTATTGAGAAAATCAGCGTAAACTCTAGCCGTTAATAAAGAATCATTCCCCTCTCCGAGTTGGGAATTCCAAGTTAAATCTGTGAGGAATTGGTCTGTGTATTTACGATTATTTTCCGTAAGATTATTAAAAAATCCCTGACCAAATTCCGGTTCAGGAATGGATACTCCGCCTGGTACTCCTTGCACTTTACTTAAATAGAGGTTTGATAAAGTTAAAGTGTTACGTGTGCCTAAATTCGCTTCTAGTTTGACATTAAAGTTATTGTAGAGAGCATCATTATTACTTCTCACACCCTCAAAATTAGCTTCAGGGATTGTAAACGGATAATTATTTTGCGCTTGAGTGCGGTTGTAACCTACCACCCAGGAAAAATCGCCTGTTGTGCCACTATTTTGAATACTTTGTTGGTTGAGTCCATACGAACCAAGGTTGACTCTGGTATCTGTGGTAATTGTCTCGGTGGGACGACGAGTGACAATGTTAATTACCCCTCCTATGGCATCGGAACCATAAAGAGTTGAACCGCCTCCAGGTAATACTTCTACTCTTTCAATATTGTTAGTAGTAAATTCGGAAAGGTCGAAACCACCACCACCAAGGTTATTTATAGGTCTACCATCCAGTAAGATTAAGACCTGACTCGTATTAGAACCCCGGATAAATTGACCGCTTAAGGCGTTTACTTCCGTCCCCACTGTCCCATCACCCAATATTCCCGGTAAAAACCGCAATGCTTCTCTGACAGTTCTTGCGCCTTGCGCTTCCATTTCTTCGCCGGTAATGACGTAAACCGGACGGGTGGAATCTTGTACTGTTCCTTCACGACGAAAAGGTGAAAATACAGGTTCATTCAGTAACTTGTCAATGACTGTGAGTTCAATATCAACTTCTGAGGCGATGGCTTGATATTCCCATAACATCCCCACAGTCAAACTCAAAATGATTAGTAAAATTCCTTGTCTGGTAATAAATTGAGTACGCATCGGTAATTTAAGCCACCTGTATAACTAAAACTTGGTCGCCAGCAAAAATTTGAGCTTTTTAGCAAAAAACTCTAGGCCAGAAGGAATGCTGTTGGACAACACTTTGATAATGATTATGATTATCACATAATTCGGTAATTTACGTTACCTCTTGCCATGAACTGGCACAGGTCGTGCAGACCAATATATTATGCTGTTTGTTGTTCATTGATTTTCAATGCTTAAAAGGTATGAAGTCTGAAGCGCAGATATTGTCATAGCCTGCGGTAAAGCTAACGCTTAAGTAATGAAGATTACTAGATGCAATGTGAGTCTTTAGTTCTATGGCAAAACTGGTAGGCTAATAGAACTTTAATTTGCCATGACAACTTTATCTGTGTGATATGCAAGTTAAATGTCTAAAAGCTGATGAGTAGACAGATATCTACAATCTCATAAAAACTTGTAGCGTGTCGTAAATCTCCAACACTACGAGACAGTAGTTATATTTCTTTGTGTCAATATTCATAGTTGTATTCACCTGTACCTCGCAGATGGATGTAAGTTTTTTTGTTACTTGCGGCGGGCATTCTGACTTTGAAGCCGGAACTTCATTACAGCTGCGGGACAGCGCCGGATTTACACCGGACTTTCCCCCTTGCGTCTGATGGCTGACACCCACCAGAACCGAGTTGATATTGGCCTGATAATAGCATGATTATGAATTTAATCATACTTAAACGGACTAGTTGCAATAGCTACCATTTTTTAATATATCTGAGACAAAAACAACTAAAAAAGAACCTCAAATCCATATACAGAAGGACTTTAATATCATTTGGCTTAGTTTCTTAATATATCTGAGGTTTGGGCTATTTTTGAGCATTCGGTGTATTTCTCTTACCCTGCATGAGTTTGAGGCTTGTTTTTCCCTCAAAAATGTTTAAGTCCCGCTAAATGCACAGTTACTAATAATTGATAGAAGTTTTAGGGTTTGATCTACATAAACCTTTGGTCAGGGTTTTTAATCAATCCGATGTAGCGAGATGGCTGTATACCTGGTGAATGTGTTGCTTCTATGCCCGCAAGTTGGTTATTAGTAATACGCTCACTAAACTCAAGGCTGCACTAATGATAAACATAAACGTATATCCCGTAGCACTGGCGATCGCACCACTCAGAACTGAAGCAGCAATTCCGCCCAGGTATACTACTGATACTTGAAGTGTATAATCAGTAGCTGCTGTATCTGGTTCGCATTTATCCATCATGGCACTTAGTAATGCAGTATATGCCATGCTTTGGGCTGCATTGACTGTGATACTAACAGCATACAGGACAGGTAAACCACTGATACCAATTGCAGGTATGATATACAACAGCGTCATCATGCTGGCAGCAAAACCAAATAGAGTTAGAGAACGTAATCTTCCCAAGTTGGTAATCAAAACTCCTGCAATGAAAGCACTAATAATACGGACACTGTAACTGACAATACCCAACATTAAGCCAATATCTGAAAGCGACAAACCTCTATCAACAAAAAGTGGACGGAGCATTGTACCTGACATCATTTCGCCAGCCATATATAGCAAGACTATAAAAAGCCACGGTAATGCTTTGGGACGCGAGAGAAAGTTGATAAAAGGTTGAAAATAAGATTTAAAAAAGTTTGATTTCTGAGATTTATTACTAACTTGTTCTTTATACAATATTACTGGAATTAAATTCAATAAAATTACAACTGACATAATTATCAAGCTATACCGCCAGCCGATTCTATCTAGTAGAATCAGCACTCCGCCCCCACCAATAATAGCGCCAAAAACATTTCCCCCAGCTTGAATAGCATTTCCTAATCCTCTTTCTCGCGGTTCGAGTAAATTTACTGCTAACGCATCAGTTGCAATGTCTTGGCTGGAGGAGAATAAAAAAGCGAGAAACATACAAAAAACTAAGATATTGAAATTCTCTTGAATATCAATAAATGCACATCCAAATGTTACAAGTGCTAACAAAAGTTGAAAACAGATAATCCAACCGCGATAATGTCCTAACTTTGGTAAACTGTAGCGGTCAATAAAAGGCGACCACAAAAATTTTAACGCTGAAGGAAGAATGAGAAAACTTAACAACCCGATAGCATCCAGCGACATATTTTGTTGTCGCATAAAAATAGGTACGGTTTGGATAAAAAAGGTTGTCGGAATGAATTGAGTAGTATAAAGTGCGGCGAGCAGGATTAATTTAGCAAGCATAGCAATATGCAGAGGATAACAAATCAAAAATAGCGACAGGAAAAATAATCTTTCCCATCGCTACAACAATTAAATTAGAAATTAGCTTTAATTTGCACGCCATAGGTCACGGGATCGCCAAATCCTGCGGTTCCATCCGGTACTGGGAATAAAAATCCAGAGGTGATATAGCGAGTATCAAACAAGTTATTTGCATACAGGTAAATGCCATATTTCTCAGCCTCGTAACCGATGCGAGCATTTACTAAGGCATACGGTTCTTGCTTGATTTGGTTCTCATCATCGAAATAAGTAATACCATAACCACGCAATTCTGCACGAGCAAATAAGCCGGACTGAGTGCGATATTGAGCCGCTAAATTGTAGGTAAATTGTGGTGCTAGGGGAACTTGATTATTGCTTAGGTCTACACCTGTATCGGAATTAAAGTAGTTTTTATATATACTATCTACATAACCAACTGATGCAGTTAAATCGAATCCTGTAGCTGGTTTTGCTTTCAGTTCAAATTCTACTCCAGTGGCTTTGAGATCAACATTGTTAACTCTGCCAAAAAACCCACTCTCATCAAATTGCAAAACTTGATAGTCATTTACATCGTTCTGAAAGATGGATAGGTTAGCAATTAAACGATTATCCAGCCAAGAAGATTTCAAACCGACTTCATAACTCCAGGTTTTTTCTTCTCCAAATCGCAGTTCTGCTTCACTATTGGCGCGGTAGTTCAATCCACCCGGTCTGTAACCTTTGGCAACAGTCGCGTATCCCATTAAACTAGGATTGAATTGATATTTCAAACCGAAGCGAGGAATCAATTCACTGTTGCTAACTTTTTCATTGTTAAATGCCGGACGCAGTGGGGTGAGAGTTCCGTCAGGGTTTACTGACTCATAAGTACTATCTGAAGAAGCATCACTAGATTCGTAACGCAAACCAGCAAATACAGTTAATGGTTCTATAAGCTGATAATCTACTTGTCCAAATACCGCGTAGGTTTGCCGATTATCGTCTCCAGTACGTCGAAATCTTCCAAATCCAGGAAAGTCGATTTGAGAATCATCAACGTTAAAGTCACGAGATTCGTAGTAACCACCTAACAACCATTGAAAACGCTCTGCTGTTTCTGGAGATTGGAAACGTAATTCTTGCGTCAATAATGTGGAGTCAATACCATCAATAATTTGTATTGCTCCTGTGCTTCCTGGAACAACGTTTTCTTGACGGGTAAAACGACGTGCGGTGATGGATGTGGCTCGAAAACCCTCGCCGTTATAACCAACTTTGAGAGCTTGAGTATTTGTACTGAGCTTACTGTATCCTTCAGTTTGTAAATTAACCTCAAATGGGTCAGCAGGATTTAACTTGTTGTAGGTTGGATTACCGTCATCTGTAAAGCTGTTATAGCTATTAAAAGATACTGTCCAATCCGGTGTAGGTGTCCACAGGAGTTGCGCTCTTGCAGCTAGGCGCGATCTTTCACCTATTTCATTACCTGTGGCGAGGTTGTTAATAAATCCATCCTGTCCTCTGTAAGCTCCCGCAATTCTCAGTGATAATTTATCGTCCACCAAAGCATCGTTGAGAGAGAATTGCAATTCGCGGCTGTTATATCTACCATAACTTGCACTAATTCGTGTTTCTGGCTCTGGCGTTGCTTGTCTGGAAGTGATATTGACGACCCCACCAGAACTATTTCGGCCGTATAGCGTACTTTGGGGGCCTCTTAGCACTTCTATTTGTTCTAGATCGAGTAAAGCCAAGTCTAAAAAGCCGTTATAGTCAACTGGAATATCATCGATGTAAAAGGCTACGCTATCCTGAGCGGTAAGGAAATTTTGATTGTTCAAACCCCGCAAACTGTAATTACTAAACTCTGTACCGCCGGAAGATGTGGGAAGAAAGTTAAAGTTAGGCGTTTGGTTGGCAATATCAATCAAAGAATCGATTTGAGCATCTTCTATTTCCTGACGGGGTATTACCGTAACACTTATGGGTACATCCTGTGCGTTTTCCGGTCGTTTTTGAGCGGTTACGAGCAGTTCAATATCTTGTTGATTAGGTTTTTGGCTATCGGCTGATGGTTGAGTTTCAGGTGTTGTTGGTGTCACCCCTAAAACTAAACCTTCATCACTGTCAAATAGTTCGACTTTTGGAGGTTGTGTTGTCCCCACTACAGTAATCTGGATACTATTTGCATCCTGGTTTGCCGCCAATACTTCCGTAATTCCCGCAATTGGCTTTTCTTGACGGAAGGTATTACCACTTGCGAAACGCAGTTGTGCATTGGGAATATTTGCAATAAAGCTATTACCTTCTACTTTAGTTGTGACTTGCAGCTTGTCAGATGCAGATGTTTCTAAAACAACTTCCAACCCACTAGCTATCTGATTCAACTTTATCCCTGTTACTAGAATAGTAGACTGCTCTTGTTGAGCTAGCCACTCCTTAACACTTGTATGAGGAAGCTGAATATCTGAAAGTTGGGGAATTTGATGATCTTCTTTTGTTGCAGCTAAAGCTTGTTGATTGATAAATATGGCAAGTATAATAGCTAGTCCTAAATTTCCCAATAGATACAGTTTCCTCATTTAATCCTCACACCAAAAAAGTAATCTCAAATTGTCAATAAAAGTTGACAAGTTTAAAGCTATTAGTAGCAAATAGACTAAAGCGTTTATGTACTAAATTGTTTGGCTTTGTGGTCAATGTGTCAAATGACAAGCTGTCAAACTTCTAAATCACGTTCTAGCTTAAAAATTACCTATTGATTAATTATTCTTATGATCTAAACCAGTTGATTGATATACCTTCAGAACTCTTAATAAACAAGCATTTAAGATTAATTTGACTTATTGTCAAATATCAAAATTCTTCTATAGTAAAATAAAAATATATGAGATTAATTATCAATAAATACGCTAAAAATAAATAGTATTATTTAATACTATAGTTTTGTTATACGTATTAAAGCTTGAAAACAGATTATAAACAACGCACTTAATCCCTAAAACTTTTGCTGGATAAGGATATTGATGAAAAAACAATCTAACTTTTAAACCGCCCAAACCCTTATTATTAAGGGATTATTATACTTTAGATGCGTTGGAATTGATACTTATTAAAAGTATATTTTTTAACTTCTAATGAATTTTAAGAAAAAAATCAAATAGCTAAAGCTAATATGTAGTATTTTATACTTATCATAACAGGCAGGTTTTAGATTGACAATACTCTAAAATCTGTATTAGCTTAAGTTCTAGTATTTTAAAAATGAAATGAAAGCGGTGAAATTATTAGAAATTTTTAGTGTTATAAATTCGGTATTTTTTAGTAAAAAATAGTTGATATTATGTACACGGGAGTAGCTTTAAAAGTAAAAAACGTGTATAAAATAATGGATCAAAAAAGTTGAAATTGCAGAATTTATTTAAGTCGATTTACGGAATTTAGTTGAATATCTGAATAAAAAAAGCAAAATCTTTACTTTATACGGCTGCTAGTAATAGATTCATATAGCTTGTTCCGACTGCACAAAAAAACCTGAGCAATTTTCTGAAAAATGTCGATGATGTATAACAGTGAAATAACAACGTTGGCAGATTTACCGCGCGTGCAAGCACGTCAACTTCCAGACGCTAGGGCATTGATATTCAAGGATAAGTCACTTACCTATATACAATTAGATCGGCGAAGTACTCAAGTCGCAAATTCACTATTAACCCAAGGAATTCAACCAGGTGCGCGAATAGCATTTTTAGCTAAAGATTCACTTAAGACGTATGAGATTTTATTTGCTTGTTGCAAAATAAAAGTTGTTTTTGTACCGATTAATTGGCGTTTAGCTGCTACTGAAATCAGTTATATTATCAGGGATGCTAATGTTGAAATTCTTTTTGTTGGGGCGGAATTTTATCAGTTAATAGAATCGATTAGAAATGAGATTGATGGTGTTAAAACCATTATTCCCTTAGAAGAAATTGACGGCAATTGCCTGAGTTACGATATCTGGTCTCAGGAACATAGTGATGATCCACCAAATGTTGCTGTTGAAGCCAATGATGTAGCCGTACAAATGTATACTAGTGGAACTACTGGAAGACCTAAAGGTGTCCAACTAGGACATTACAGTTTTTTTGCGATCGCTAAAGAATTTGCTCAACGAGGTGAAACCTGGATAAATTGGAACAAAACTGACAAAAGTTTGCTTACCTTATCTTTATTCCATATCGGGAGTCTCTGGTGGGCTATTCGTGGTTTAGCATCAGGAGCAGAAAATATTGTCTTAGAAAATTTTATCGGTGATGAGGTTCTCCAAGCAATTGAAAAGTACCGCATTACTAAGACATTTATGGTTCCAGCAATGATTCAAGTTCTGTTGAACGAACCATTATGCCAAAAAACAGATTTTTCATCACTAGAATACATTATTTATGGCGGTTCTCCCATAGCTGAATCATCACTCAAAAGTGCGATCGCCACATTTGGTTGTAATTTTGTGCAGATATATGGAATGACGGAAACTGGCAATTGTGCTGTCTCTTTACCTGCACAAGCTCATACATCTACAAATAAAAACATCCTCAAAGCTGCGGGTAAACCCTTTCCTGGTGTATCGATAGCCATCATCAACAGTGAAGGTAAAGAACTATCTTGTTTTGAAGTGGGTGAAGTTTGTATCAAATCTCCTGCAAATATGATTGGTTATTGGAAATTACCTGAAGCTACAGCAAAAACCTTAGTAGATGGCTGGATTCATACTGGTGATGCTGGTTACTTTGACGAAGAAGGTCACATTTACATTTGCGATCGCTTTAAAGACATGATTCTTTATGGTGGTGAAAATGTCTATCCAGCAGAAATTGAGAATATTTTGTACGAACATCCAGCAATCAGAGAGGTAGCAGTCATCGGTGTTCCAGATGAAGATTTTGGAGAAGCAATCAAAGCGATTGTGGTTTTAAAAACAGGAATGAAAGCAACCGCACTAGATATTATTAATTTTGTCCGGGGTAAAATTGCTGATTTTAAGTTACCGAGAAGTATTGAATTTACTGAATCTCTGCCAAGAACGCCTAGTGGTAAATTGCAAAAGGCCAAGATTCGGGAGAAATATTGGCAAGGCTATGAACGTCGTGTGAATTAAAGGTTTGGTTTGTATTGTTCGCGCAGCGTCTCGCAGAGAGGACTAAAGTCCTTACTACGAACTAGATTCCAATAATTTTACATTACTTCACATAGTTTGTTTTTTTTAAATCGTTCTAATGACCAATTCTCAAGTTCCTCTTTGGAAACCGCTAACTGTACGCAACTTCTTACTTTTGTACATTGGTGAGACTGTTTCGCTTCTAGGCGATCAATTTTATATCGTTGCATTGCCTTGGTTAACAATACAGTTAACTAACTCTGGGATCGCGTTAGGTACAGTGTTAATGAGTGCAGCAATTCCCCGTGCTGTTTTGATGCTATTTGGTGGTGTGGTGAGCGATCGCTTTTCACCACGATTAGTTATGTTAGTTTCCAATGCTTTACGTGGGTTACTAGTCGTTTTATTTGCAACCATCGTTGCGCTTAAAATGACTCAACTATGGCATATTTACTTTTTTGCTGCTAGCTTCGGCATATTTGATGGCTTGTTTATACCTGCATCTAAATCAATTATTCCCAGTCTGGTATCAAAAGAACAGTTAATAGCAAGTAATACATTAAGCCAAGGAACTTCTCAACTGATTTTGCTGATTGGGCCGGCTTTGGGTGGTTTGCTGATTGCAACTGCGGGGATTGAAGTAGCATTTGTCATTGATGGAATCACTTTTGTTATTACAACTATCACGCTTTTGCTGATGAAGGAAACCACAGCAAAAGTAACAGTATTGAATGGAGAATTAAATCAAAATTCTGCTTCAACTAAAAAAACTATGAATTTGATTGCTGGTATGCGTGAGGGATTTTACTACGCATGGCGCAATCAACCTCTAAGAATCTTTTTGCTGGTAATGGTAATCCTAAATTTTCTATTTATTGGGCCATTACAAGTTGGGATGACTTCACTAGCTCATAGTCGCTTCCCAGGTGGTGCAGTAGCTTTAGGAATATTGCAATCAGCTTGGGGTGGTGGTGGGTTAATTGGGACACTCACACCTCAATTTGTCAAAAATCTTCCCAACATCGGAGTTTTACTGCTGACTATTGCGAGTGTTCAAGGCTTTGGTTTGTTTTTACTTGGCTTTATTGGCAATATAGCACTAGCTAGTATCACAATTGCAGTGCTGGGATTTTGCAGTTGTATTTTTACTGTGGTAGGAATTACTTGGATTCAGAAACAAACCCAACCTGAAATGTTAGGAAGAGTTATGAGTTTGGGAATGTTTTCTGCTTTTGGTGTTGCTCCTGTTTCCTTTGCTTTAGCTGGTTTTTTAGTTAATTTAAATCTGACAATTATGTTTACTGTTGCAGGTAGTATCATGCTACTTACAAGTCTTTGTTTGGCAGCAAATTCATCAGTACGTAAGATTAGTTAACTATATAAATCCAGTTTGATTTATTAATTTTCCCGTGAAGCGAGTGAGAAAACTATGAAAGTTCAATATCAAGACAATCAGCGAATGGGAGTTGTTGTTTATGACTTTAATTACAAAACTGCTTCAGATGGAGATATTGAGGATCTTAAGCAACTGATATATGAATACAAAATTGTGGTACTCAAGGAGCAAGATTTATCACCTGATGAGTATTGCGATTTTGGGTATCGTCTTGGGGAGGTAGAAAAATACTATCAGCCAATGTATCACCATCCAGAAAGGGAAGAGATTTTTGTTTCCTCCAATGTTTCTGACAATGGTCAGCAAGTGGGAGTTCCCAAGACTGGGAAATTTTGGCACGCTGATTATGCATTTATGCCGAGGCCATTTGCATTTTCAATGGTATATCCTCAGATCCTTCCTAGTAAGGAGCGTGGGACTTACTTTATTAATATGTCGAAAGTATATCAAAGTTTACCAGATGACCTGAAAGCGATCGCCAATGAGTCGAGTTGTTATCACAGTGTAAGACGTTTTTTTAAAATTCGTCCTGAAGATGTTTATCGTCCGATTTCGGAAATATTGGACGAGATTGAACGAGTCACACCTCCCGCAAAGCATCCAACGACCTTTATTCATCCCGTTACAGGAGAAACTATCCTCTACGTTACCGAGGGGTTTACTTATCGCATAGATGATTTAGAGGGAAAATCGCAAGATATAAATATTCTCCAAAGGTTGTTGACTCATTCCGGTCAGTTAGACAAAAGTTTTAAATATCCATTAATCGAACACCATGAATTTGAATTAGGGGATGTGCGGATTTGGGATAATCGCTCTCTAGTACATTGCGCTCACTATGCGGCAAATTCAGAACCAGCAATTACATTCCGATTGACCTTGCACGATAGCTATCCATTTTATCAAATATAGAGCAATTGTATTCTCACTGCGTTTAAAACATCTCACCAAAAGGCGTTGCTGAATTTGAGATTTAAAACTTCACTCTTCTCAACTCTTACTCTCTGCGACTCTGCGTCTCTGCGTGAGTTAAATCCATATTCTCAACCAGCAACACCAACCAAAACAGTCATTTAATCAGGATAAAATATCATGTTAAAATTTCAGGATTCAAGTCAACAAAGCGTCAAAGAAAATCATATCCACTTCAATAATGATGATATCTTACTAACACAAGTCCTCAAACCTTATAAAGCTCATTGTCAGTATCTTAAATCTGCTGAAATAATTAAAGACGGCGATCCTCAGCATGGAGGACGCGTAATCGGACGATGTGAATTTTCGATTCCAGAATCATGCTATATCGATGACACTGGTCATTTTAATTCAGTCGAGTTTAATATTTGCTATAACCAAATGATGTATTATATCATAGCTAAATCCGTGAAAGAAAGACTGATGGCATCATTTCAGTCCTGGACTATGGCAGATTATTGGAATAAACAATTACCAGATATTTATATTGTGAATTTTGAAAGTTCTTTTCGCCGTGCTATGAAGTCTTCTCATTTTTGTGGTGAAATTGAGTTTACTAATATTCGTATTAGGTCTGGGATGATGTATATATTTACTAACTGTCGTTATTGGGATGATAAAGGTGGTAATTGCAGTGGTAGTGTGAAGTTGGTGATTGTAAATTCTCCGGGATAGATTTTTCACGCCGAGGCGCACCAGGCGCAGAGAAGATGAGGCAAAGAGAGAGTTTATTTGCTGAAGTAATATGTCTAAAATTGCATTTTTTACAACTTATATTCAAGAAGAAATAGCTAAAGTAATTGGGATAGAAACATCTGAGTTAGATGTGGAAATGTCTTTAAATTATTTGGGGCTTGATTCATTAATTGCTGTGAAACTTAGAAATAAGTTTAGAAAAGAGTTGGAAGTAGATGTTCCAGCAGTCAAGTTTTTAGAGGATACTAATGTTGTAAGTTTAGCAATATTAGTCGATGAATTGAGTGTAAATGCTGACTCAAAAATAGAAAATGATGATGAGTGGTTGGAAGGAGAATTATGAATTTAGTTGAGTTCCTCACACAACTGTCGCAACAGAATATAGAATTGTGGATGGAAGATACTAAACTGCGTTATCGTGGTCGCAAAGAAGTATTAACTTCCACAGTTTTAAATCAAATTAAGCAGCATAAAACAGAAATTATTGATTTGCTGCGCCAAGGTTTTCATACTTCTAAATCCTACCCTCTGACTCATGGTCAGCAAGGTTTATGGTTTTTGTATAAACTTGCACCCACAAGTGCAGCTTATAATGTTGCTTTTACAGCTCGCATCCGCTCTTATTTAAATATTTCGGCTTTACAACAAGCATTTCAGAAGTTAATAAATCGTCATCCAACTCTCCGCACAACATTTGCACAAAAGGATGGCGAACCTGTTCAACAGGTTCATGAATACCAAAAAGTCGATTTTGAAAATATTGACGCTTCAGCTAAGAATGAAGATGAGTTGATAAGCCAAGTTATAGCAGCATATCAGCGTCCCTTTGATTTAGAAAAAGGTAATTTATTACGGGTAAATTTATTTACTTGTTCTAAAGATAATTATGTAATATTACTAACAATACATCACATTGTTATTGATGGTTTTTCCTTGGGAATTATTCTTGATGAGTTGCGATCGCTCTACGAAGCGGAAAATACAGGTCGAGTTATATCTTTACCTGCTATTAAGTACCAATATCAAGACTTTGTACAGTGGCAGAGGAATATTTTAGCAAGTTCTGTGGGCGATGAATTATGGAATTACTGGCGCGAAAAATTAGCGGGTGAGTTACCCATCTTAAAATTACCAACAGATCGACCACGACCACCAATTCAAAGCTATCGGGGAGCTTCCCATACTTTTGAGTTAAATCAAGAGTTGACTTCTCAGCTACGAGAAATGGCGAAAGCTCAAGGAGCAACCCTTTACATGACTTTGTTAACCGCCTTTCAAGTGTTACTTTACCGCTTGTCAGGTCAGGAAGATATCATTGTGGGTGCGCCTATTGAGGGGAGAAGTCAGCCGGAATTTGCGGAAACTGTCGGCTTTTTCGTGAATATGCTGGCTTTGCGGGTAAATCTGGCTGGTAATCCGACATTTTCTCAGCTTTTAACTCAAGTCCGCCAAACTGTATTGGATGCGATCGCTCATCAGGATTATCCCTCTACTTTACTAATTGAGCGATCGCAACTTAACCGCGATCCAAGTCTTCCTGGTTTGTTTCGCGTTTCCTTTAATTTGTTAAAGCTCAGTGAAATTGCTCAAGATTATGAATTGTCTGTATCTGATAAAACTAAAACCAGAGAAAATTGGGGTGGGTTAACTCTCGAACCTTTTGTGATTCCCCAGCAGGAAGGACAGAATGATTTAGTCTTCGATATGATGGAGACGGCTGAATCATTAATTGGTATTTTACGATACAACAGCGATTTATTTGATGCCACGACAATTAGCAGGATAGCGAATCATTTTCAAACTTTACTCGCAGGGATTATTGCTAATCCACAACAGCAAATTGCTTCCTTATCTCTGCTAACGGAAGCTGAAGAAAATCATTTGTTGTGGAAGTGGAACAACAACCAAGTTGATTATCCCCAAAATCAAGTCATTCATCAGTTGTTTGAGAACTGTGTGAAGCAGCAACCAAACGCTATTGCGGTGGTATTTGGAGAACAGCAACTAACTTATCAACAATTAAACAGCAAAGCCAATCAACTCGCACACTACCTGCGTTCTTTGGGAATAGGTAAAAATCAGCTTGTGGGAATTTGTGTGGAACGTTCCCTAGAAATGATTATTGCATTATTGGCAGTTCTGAAAGCAGGTGGAGCTTATCTACCTTTAGATCCTGCGTATCCCGAAGAACGTTTGAGCTTCATGCTGCGTGATTCTCAAGTATCGATATTGCTGACACAACAAAGATTAGTAGCTAGTTTAGCAATTGAGGAATTAGCTGTAGTTTGTTTAGATCGAGATTGGGAAGATATTTTCCAGGAAAGTGAAGAGAATTTAGTAATTAATACTACATCTCAAGATTTAGCCTACGTGATTTACACATCAGGTTCTACAGGTAAATCTAAGGGAGTGGCGATCGCTCATTGTAGTTTAGTAAATGCGTTTTATGCTTGGGAAAAAGCTTATCAACTCCAGTTTTTGACTAGTCATTTACAAATGGCGAGTTTTGCTTTTGATGTGTTTTCAGGGGATGTAATTCGCGCTCTTTGTAGTGGTGCTAAGTTGGTTTTATGTCCGCGTGAGTGGCTGTTAGAACCAGACAAGATGTATAAACTGATGCTTGTGGAGAAAATTGATAGCGCGGAGTTTGTTCCAGCTGTGTTGAGAAACTTGGTTGAGTATTTACAAAGAACTCAGCAAAATCTCCACTTTATGAAATTGTTGGTAGTCGGTTCAGATAGTTTATATGTGCAAGAATATCAAGAATTTCAGCGTTTTTGTGGCAAACAGACACGTTTGATTAATTCCTATGGGGTAACGGAAGCGTGTATTGATAGCACTTATTTTGAATTGGGGATGGGGAAATTAGGAAGTGGGTTAGTTCCTATTGGTCGTCCATTTGCGAACACGCAAGTTTATATTTTAGATCGATATCTGCAATTAGTTCCCATTGGGGTTGCGGGTGAATTATATATTGGTGGTGCTGGTTTAGCTCAAGGTTATTTAAATCGTCCTGATTTAACTAAAGAGAAATTTATCCCCTATTCTCCCCACAACTTTATTTTGTACAAAACGGGAGATTTAGCGCGTTATCTTCCTGACGGTAATATTGAATTACTCGGTCGAATTGACGATCAAGTGAAGATTCGGGGTTTCCGAATTGAACTAGGGGAAATTGAAGCTGTTTTGAGTAGTCATCCGCAAGTACAAGCAGCAGTGGTGATGCTTCGAGAACTGCAAACCGACAATAAATCTATAGTTGCATATATTGTTTCTGGACAACAGTCATTAACAACTAGTGAATTGCGTAACTTTCTCAAACAGAAGTTACCTGATTATATGATTCCCAGTGCGATCGCCATTCTGGAAACTTTACCTTTAACACCCAACGGGAAAGTAGATCGGCGTGCTTTACCAATTCCAGATATAGAACAGAATCGAGAAATAGATTTTGTTCCACCGCGCACAGCAACGGAAGAAGCGATCGCTAATATTATCGCTGCTGTTTTGGGACTCACACAAGTAGGGATTCACGATAACTTTTTTGAATTGGGGGGACATTCCCTACTTGCGACTCAAGTTATGGCGCGATTACAACAAACCTTAAATATTGAGTTACCGTTACGCTCTTTGTTAGCATCTCCCACTGTTGCTGGATTGAGTGAAGCACTGACATCTTTCACAAAGACAGAATCTTTCGTTGATTTACCAACAATTGTCCCAAATCCACAACAGCTATATCAACCTTTTCCCCTCACAGACATTCAACAAGCTTATTGGTTAGGACGCAATGAAGCTTTTGAATTGGGGAATATTGCTGCTCATGGTTATTTAGAATTAGATTGCGATCACTTAAATTTAACAAGATTAAATCAAGCTTGGCAAAAACTCATTTTGCGTCACGATATGCTGCGTGCTGTTATTTTACCAGATGGTCAACAGCAAATTCTCTCAACAGTACCGGCTTATGAAATCGAAGTTTTGGATTTGCAAGATTTAGAGGTGATGCGCGAGCAGATGTCCCATGAAGTCTTACCTGCGGATCAATGGCCTCTATTTAGAATTCGAGCTACACCTATAGATGAACAGCGTACCAGACTCCACCTGAGTTTTGATGCTTTGATTGCTGATGCTTGGAGTGTGTTTATGCTGATGCGGGAGTGGTTACATTTATATAATAATTCTGAGTTTGTATTACCACCCTTAGAACTTTCCTTCCGCGATTATGTGCTTGGGGAATCAACTTTAAAAAATACACCCCAATATCAACGTTCTCAAGAATATTGGTTTAACCGACTAGATACCTTACCACCAGCACCAGAATTACCCCTAGCGAAAAATCCCAATGCGATCGCCAATCCTCGGTTTCAACGTCGCAGTTCTCAACTGTCTCCAGAACAATGGCGCAAATTACAAAACCGCGCTCAACAATTTAACTTAACTCCTTCGGGAGTTTTATTAGCTGCTTTTGCAGAAGTCCTCAGTCAATGGAGCAAAAATCCTAAATTTACGATTAATCTCACCCTGTTTAAGCGTTTACCTTTACATCCCCAAGTGAATGAGATTGTCGGAGACTTTACATCTTTGACACTTTTGGAAGTCGATCGCTCAATTCCTCAAAGCTTTAGCAACCACGCTCAAAAATTACAGCAACAACTGTGGCAAGATTTAGATCACGGTTATATCAGTGGTTTGCAGGTACAGCGAGAACTTAGCCGTCAACGTCAAAGTTACCAATTTATGCCAGTGATATTTACTAGTACACTAGGTTTAGAATCACTTGGCCAGGATACATCAATATTAAGTCAGTTAGGCGAGCTTGTTTACAGTATCAGTCAAACCCCGCAAGTTTGGTTAGATAATCAACTCAGAGAGCAGAACGGAACTTTAATATTTAACTGGGATGCGGTGGAAGAACTTTTCCCCCCAGGTTTGCTGGATGAGATGTTTGCTGCTTACTGCGATTTGCTCCAGCGACTAATTACCTCAGATTCTATTTGGAGCAAGATTCAGGGAGAATTACAACAACTTACAATTGCAAATTATCCCACCGCACCCATTTCTGAGGAAACTTTGCACAGTTTGTTTATTAAGCAAGTGCAAATCCAAGCTGGTTCTCCAGCAGTTATCACCCCAGAGCGTACCCTAACTTATCAGGAATTGTACCAACACGCTCTGCAATTGGCATCTCAACTGCGAGAATTGGGAGCAACTAGCAACAATGCAATCGCTATTGTCATGGAAAAAGGTTGGGAACAAATTGTTGCTGTACTAGGAATTTTAATCTCTGGTGCGGCTTATCTCCCCATCGATTCCGAATTACCAACAGAACGACAAGCATACTTACTCGAACAAAGCCAAGCAAAAATCGTTCTGACTCAATCTTGGTTAGATAATTCTTTAGAACGCTCAGAAAATCTGACTCGTATTTATATTGATTCTCTCACACCCCTACACCCCTACACCCCGGTTACTGAGGGAAGTCGTTCGCGGAGCGTCTCGCAGAGAAGTATACCCCTACACCCTCAAGATCCATCAGCTTTAGCTTACATCATCTACACTTCCGGTTCGACAGGTTTACCCAAAGGCGTGATGATCGATCATCGGGGTGCGGTAAATACCATTTTAGATATCAATCGACGCTTTGGAATTAAATCAGGCGATCGCATCTTAGCTTTATCAGCATTAAACTTCGACCTCTCAGTTTACGACATCTTCGGTATGTTAACGGCGGGAGGAACGATAGTTATTCCCTCAGCAGATAAAACCAAAGATCCCGCACACTGGTTAGAGTTAATAGTATCTCAGCAAATTACCCTGTGGAACTCAGTTCCAGCTTTGATGCAAATGTTGGTAGAATATCTTACCAACCAACCACAACAACCTTCATCTCTGCGTTTAGCTTTGTTGAGTGGAGATTGGCTACCTCTAAATTTACCAAATCAAATCCAAAAATTGTGGTCAAATATCCAAGTTGTGAGTTTGGGAGGAGCAACAGAAGCCTCCATTTGGTCAATTTACTATCCAATTACCCAAGTAGATCCTAACTGGAAAAGTATTCCCTACGGCAAACCACTCGATAATCAACAAGTATATGTATTCAATCACAATTTGCAGCAAACTCCTGTTTGGGTGACGGGACAACTATATATTGGCGGTATCGGTTTAGCAAAAGGTTACTGGAAAGACGCAGAAAAGACAAACGCCAGCTTTATTACTCATCCAGTTACCAAAGAAAAATTGTATAAAACAGGCGACTTGGGACGCTATTTACCCGACGGGAATATAGAATTTTTAGGAAGAGAAGATTTTCAAGTCAAAATCAATGGTTATAGAATTGAACTCGGTGAAATTGAAGCCATATTAAAACAGCATCCCACCGTTAAACAAGCAGTAGTCACCACAATAGAACAAACACAACAATTAGTTGCTTATCTTGTGAGCGATACACCAACTCCCAATCTAGGAGAAGCTTACCAAGCAACTCAACAACCAGGAGTATTAAGCGATGTTGGAGAACGCATCAAATTTAAACTCCAACAACCAGGAATCCGCAAATCAGAATCATCGCCAATTACTATTCATTTACCCAAATCTGAACTTGAGCCAACAGCTTATCTCCAACGCCAAAGTTACAGACAATTTCTACCGCAACAGATATCCTTAGAACAATTTAGCAAATTTCTCAACTGTCTCCAGCAAAAGCAATTTGGTGATTATCCCCTCCCTAAATATCGCTATCCTTCTGCTGGAAGTCTTTATCCCGTACAAACTTACTTATTCATCAAACCCAACTTTATCGAAACCCTTTTAGGAGGAATATATTATTATCATCCCAGCAACCACAATTTAATTTTACTCCACAGCACCAACGAAATAGACAGCAGCGGTTACCTGGAGAATCAACCACTTTTTCAACAATCCGCTTTTGCCATATATTTGATTGGGAAACTAAGTGCGATCGCACCGATGTATGGAGAACTCGCCAGAGACTTCTGTCTTTTAGAAGCAGGACACATCGGACAATTACTCATGAACAGCGCACCGACTCAAGAAATTGGCCTTTGTCCCCTTGGTTATTTAGAATTTTCACCAATTCAAAACTTATTTCAATTAGAAGCAAATCAAATTCTTCTTTATAGCTTTGTTGGCGGAAAGATAGATCCAACAGATTTTCAGCAATGGTCAATACTTAAAAATCCTCAAACTGCCAAATCAAATTCTAGCCAATTCCGAGAATATCTACAGCAGAAACTTCCGCAATACATGATACCTGCTGAATATATTTTCATTGACACCTTACCCCTAACTCCCAACGGAAAAATAGATAGAAAAGCTTTACCAACCCCCAATCTCGCAACAGCCAAATCAGCAATCTTAGTCCTTCCGCAAACCGAAACCGAAAAAATAATTGCTGAATTTATCCAACAACTTCTGCAAATCGAAGCTGTGGGGATACAGAATAATTTCTTTGAATTAGGAATAGATTCACTCAAACTTGTGCAGTTGAAGAATCACTTACAAACTCAACTTCAAGTCAATATTTCCATGCGCCAGTTATTAATCGAAACAACAAATATTCAACAATTGGCATTAGCCATTGATGAGCAATTAATTATCGCTAAAATTACGCAAAAGCCTTTATCTAAAGGACAAGAGGATGAGAAAGAAATAATTCAAATTTGAATGTATTAAGTAGTTTAACGTGAAATGTTATTACGAGCGGAACGCAGTGAAGTAAAGTAATCGGCAAGATAGTATTTTGAAACGCAGAGGTACGCAGAAATTTGTACTTTAGCAGACTAAGAAAGGCTAAAAATCAAAATACATCTATATTATTATCTGTGTCATTGGTGTTAATTAATCAAAAATGAAGAAAAACATTATGAACAAAAACCAACTTTTAATCGAACTCGAAAAACGAGGAATCAAACTCTGGTTAGAAAATGACTTATTAAACATCGAAGCACCAAAAGGAACGTTAACAACAGAACTACGAGATTCACTCAAAGAACATAAACCAGAACTTATCAAACTTCTAAATCTCAGCAATACAAAAACAATCTCTTTACCAAGTATCACACCAAATCCTCAGCAACTTCATCAACCATTTCCCCTCACCGATATCCAACAAGCACATTGGTTGGGACGCAATCAAGTATTTGAATTAAGCCATGTCAGCAATCATGTTTACATAGAATTTGAAACTAATAATTTAGACATATCACGCCTTACAGCAGGTTGGCAAAAACTCATTCAACGTCATGATATGCTCAGGGCGATAGTATTACCTACAGGAGAGCAAAAAATCTTAGATAAAGTTCCCGATTATCAAATTTCCATCCTAGACTTGCGAGAATTAGAACCACCACAAATCGAAACTGAGTTAATAGCAATCCGCGAAAAATTATCTCAGCAAAACTTACCTTCGCACCAATGGCCTTGGTTTGATATTCGAGCCACTTATTTTAATAAACAGCAAATTCGGCTGCATCTGAGCATGGATTTATTGTTGATAGATGCTGCAAGTATTCGGATTGTATTTCACGAATGGAATCAACTTTATCAAAATCTCGAATTATCATTACCACCATTAGAACTATCATTTCGAGATTATGTCATCGCTAAAAATTCTCTCCAAGACTCAGAATTATTCAAGCGATCGCAAACTTACTGGTTCAATCGGTTAGATACTCTCCCACCAGCACCAGAACTACCCCTAGCTTGTTTTCCTAGTGAATTAAAAGAGTATACATTCAAACGCTATGCTGCAAAACTAGAACCCCATATATGGCAAAAATTAAAACAGCGAGGTCAAAAAGCTGGTTTAACTCCTTCTATCATCTTGCTAACTGCTTTTGCAGAAGTTTTAACTTTGTGGAGTAAAAATCCTTACTTTACTCTCAACTTAACTGTCCTAGAACGTCTACCACTCCATCCGCAAATCAATCAAATTATTGGAGACTTTACTAATACAAATCTCTTAGCAATAGACAATTCATCCCCAAATACATTTACAAATTTAGCTCTAAAAATACAACAACAATTACTCCAAGATTTAGACCATATTTATATTAGTGGAGTAGAAGTATTGCGGAAATTGCTTAATCAAAAGCAAACAGAATTGACCGCAGCTATGCCTATAGTATTTAGTAGTGTGTTAGGTTTGGGTAATTTTTCTCAAGCAGATTTAGAATATAACTTTTTAGGAGAGGTGGTGTATGGTATTAGCCAAACCCCGCAAGTTTCCTTAGAACATCAAGTTGCAGAACACAACGGAAGCTTAATTTTTAACTGGGATGCAGTAGAAGCACTCTTCCCTATAGGGATGTTGGATGAAATGTTTACAGTTTACTGCAATTTGCTGGAGCGTTTAGCCCAAGAAGATGAATTGTGGACAGAACCCATAGAATTATTACCATCAATCCCAATTCATCCTCATCCACCAATCCCGCAAACAGCTTTACTCCACACTTTATTTTTTGCACAAGTATCTCAACGTCCACAACAACAAGCTATCATTAGCAGCGATCGCATTCTCACCTATCAAGAGTTAAGCGATCGCGTCACTGAATTAGCACGACAATTAGGCGATCGTTCTCAGGTAGCGATCGCTATCATTATGGAAAAAGGTTGGAAACAGGTTGTTGCTGCTTTGGCTATCCTTGCTGCTGCTGGTATCTATGTCCCCATCGATCCAGGATTACCACAGGAGCGTATATGGTATTGTTTACAACAGGCAGAAGTTAAACTCATACTGACTGAAACTACCCTTGTTCATAGTCTGGAATATCCAGAGAACATCCCAATTTTGTGTATAGATTCATTACCAACTCCACCGTCTCACCAGCCATTCCAGCCAATCCCAAAACCCACAGACTTAGCCTATATCATCTACACCTCTGGTTCTACAGGAACACCCAAAGGTGTGATGATTACTCATGAAAGTGCAGTCAACACTATTTTAGATATTAACGAACGCTTTCGCATCGATTCAGGCGATAGCGTTCGCAAAGCGTCCCGGAGGGAACTAGCGCTCCGTAGGAATCGCATCTTAGCTATTTCTGCTTTCAGCTTCGACCTCTCAGTTTACGACATCTTCGGCACTTTAGCAGCAGGAGGAACAATAGTAATTCCTGATGCTGCAAACAGTAAAGATCCATCTCATTGGAGTGAATTAATTGCCAAACACCAAATCACAATTTGGAACTCAGTTCCGGCTTTCATGCAGATGTTAATTGAGTATAACTTAAATAATACTCAAGTTATATTTAATACTCTCAGGTTAGTTTTATTGAGTGGTGATTGGATACCCCTGAATTTACCCACTCAAATCCAAGCATTATCTCCACAAGCCGAAATTATTAGTTTAGGAGGAGCAACAGAAGCCGCCATCTGGTCAATTTACTATCCAATTACCCAAGTTGACCCCAACTGGAAAAGTATTCCTTACGGAAAACCACTTAAAAATCAATATATTTATGTTTTAAATACATCTCTGAATAAATGTCCTATTTGGGTGACAGGAGAATTATATATTGGCGGAATGGGATTAGCAAAAGGTTATTGGCAAGACGAAGAAAAGACAAACGCTAGTTTTATTATTCATCCAGTTACCAAAGAAAAATTATATAAAACAGGTGACTTGGGACATTATTTACCCGACGGGAATATTGAGTTTTTAGGAAGAGAAGATTTTCAAGTTAAAATCAATGGTTATCGTATTGAACTAGGTGAAATTGAAGCAACACTAAAACAGCATCCCACCGTTAAAGAAGTCATAGTTACAACAATTCCAAAAACACAACAACTAATTGCTTACATTGTTCCCCAACCAGAGTCAAACGTCACCAATCAAGCAATACGTTCTTTTCTCCAAACCAAATTACCGGCATACATGATTCCCTCTACTTTTGTGTTGTTAGCATCTTTACCGCTCACAGCAAATGGTAAAGTACATCGTCAAGCATTACCTATTCCTGAAAGTACGCAACCGGAATTAACACAAACTTTTACCCCGCCTCGTAACCAAGTAGAAGAACTCTTAATTACAACTTGGACAGAATTATTTCAACTTCCGCAAATCAGCATCCATGAAAACTTTTTTGCATTAGGTGGACATTCCTTTTTAGCACTACAATTAATCTCAAAAATTAATCATAAATTTCACACAAGTATACCTCTTAGTACACTTTTTCACTATCCAACTGTAGCCGAATTAGGAAATTTTCTCATCCAAAATAATCACGCTTCCCCAACATCTGTATCTTTAGTCCCCATTCAACCACAGGGAACTCAACCACCATTATTCTGTATTCATCCCACAGGGGGACAAGTAATGGTGTATCAACATCTTGCCACCTGTTTAGGAACAGATCAACCTGTATACGCTCTCCAGTCTCGCGCTCTCAACAACTCACTGGATGAGCATAATAGCATTGAAAATATGGCTGTGGAATACGCCAAAATCATTCGCCAACATCAACCTCATGGTGCTTATCATCTCATGGGTTGGTCTATGGGTGGAGTCATTGCTGTTAGTGTTACCAAAGAATTAGAACAGCAAGGATGTGAAGTTGATTTTCTTGGACTTGTAGATGCGTTTTTATTTCCAGATAGTATACCAACTCTGACACCCGATCCTTTATATGAATTAGCATTAGTGTTTGGTGGTACTTTTGTTGATGCTTTGATGACGCTAGATACTGTTCAACAACAGCAACTACGAGAGCAACTCATAAGTTTAACATCTGTTGAACGTCTGCAATTAATGATGAATTGGGGAAAATCACAAAATTTACTTTCAAAAGAACTATCAGAAGTATCAATTGAAATATTACAGAAACAACTAGAACTAACCGAAATTCACCAAAAACTCTTAAAAAAACACCAACCTCCCCAAATTCAAGCTCAAATCTTCATCTGGTGGGCTGCACAGCAACTCACACCTAAGTTACCCCGTACTAACTGGAGTCAATATACTATCAATGCAACTCACACAAAAATCTTAGATGGCAACCATTTTAGCATCATGCTTCCCCCCTACAATAAAACACTCGCCCAGCAATTACAAGAGTACATTTCAGGAACTTACAGGCCAAAAGATCATTGAGTTTTTCCTAGAGCGGTAAAACTTGCTAGAGGTAGGCTGGAAGCAGAGTCAACTCGTTTGATATTTTCTAAGACGCATACGTAATTAAGCCTTTAGTCTCACCTCTCCAGTTAGTTTTGCCGTTCTAGAGTTTTTCAGCATACACACACACGAGAAGGGAGTAATACTAAATTGCGCTCAAACATAATATTCCTCCTACTCCCAGCCCCAGTTACTATCTTTGACTGCAACTCGGTATAAGTCATAAAGTTTGACAGCCTGTCATTTGACGACGTATGCCATGAAAAACGAAAATTAGCTGGGATATTATGCCGAATAAACTTTTTGCAGAGAGAACATGGAATGAAAAGGTCGCAACTAGGCGCAAATGGACTACCTTACACCATTCCCGTTCATCCCAACTTAGTCCATATCACCTTGGGTTTATTTATCATCGCCTTTGCCTTTGATATTATTAGTGTACTATTCCCCCTGGAAAAACCAGTCTTCAAATTTTTGGCAATACCCGCGACTCGTGCCGGTTTTTGATGTTGGTTGGTAGAATATGCTGGCTTCAGCAATCATCACCTCGGCTATGACCCGAATGGCACTAAGTTAATCGCAAAGCCCTGATATAACTGACTTTTTGAGTGTGGGAAGAGGGGGAAGAAGAGGAGAACGTTCTCCCTACACTCCCCACACCTCCCACACCCAGCCCTGAAGAGGTTTCAGCTTATCTTCGTGCCATTCGGCTATGACCCAAAGATGCTATGCAAATCAAGATTTAAACAAATTCAGAGGTTAGTTCATGGATTTTCTATCGGACACCGTTGCTCTATCGCGGATGCAGTTTGCACTGACGGCGATTTTTCATATGCTATGGCCTGTTCTTACCACTGGGATGGGGATTTATTTGGTCATTGTTGAAGGAATGTGGCTAAAAACACGCAATCCTGATTACTACCACCATGCTCGTTTCTGGGCAAAGCTATATGTGTTGAATTTCGGTATTGGTGTAGCATCTGGCTTACCAATGGAGTTTCAATTTGGCACGAACTGGGCCCCGTTTTCCGAAGCGGTAGGCGACTTTTTTGGCAGCATTTTAGGTTTTGAGGCTTCGATGGCATTCATGTTAGAAGCCGGATTTCTGGGCATTATGCTGTTTGGCTGGGAAAGAGTAAACCCAGTGATTCACTATTTTGCCACCATTATGGTTGCCTTTGGTGCAAACCTATCTACCTTCTGGATTTTAGCGGCAAACTCTTGGTTGCAGACCCCAGCAGGCGGGGAAATAGTGAACGGAAAATTTATTGTCGATGATTACTTTCAGGCAATTTTAAATCCCTTCATGCTCAACAGTGTCTCGCATATGTTTTTGGCAACGCTGGAAACTTCTCTGTTTGTAATTGGGGGAATTAGCGCCTGGTACATTCTTAACAATCGTCATCAGGCTTTCTTTGCGCGATCACTTAAAATTGTCTTAGCAACTGCGATCGCTGTCACCCCATTGCAAATCTATGTCGGACACCTCAGCGCCGAACAGGTAGCTGATTATCAGCCTACCAAACTGGCGGCGATGGAAGCTAAGTGGGACACTAGTCCAGCTGGACAGCCTGCGTCCTGGAGTGTAGTGGCATTACCCAATAATAAGACGGAGAAAAATGACTGGGAAATCTCAATTCCTAACGGCTTAGGCTACATTTTGGAATTCAAAAAAAATCTGTCTAAACCCGTTCTGGGATTGAAAGAGTGGAAACCTGAAGATCGCCCCCGGATGGTGGGTTTGATTTATTACGCCTTCCGCGTCATGAGCGGTATCGGCTTTTTCTTGGCTGGCTTAATGGGTATCAGTGTGATTCAATGGTTGCGGGGGAAACTATCACCAGAAGCGATCGCCCAGCAGAAATGGCTACTGCGAATCTGGATGTTAGCGGCTCCACTGGGCTACATTGCTGTGGAATCAGGCTGGATTGTCCGCTGTGTCGGGCGGCAACCCTGGGTAGTTTATGGGAAAATTCGCACAGCAGATGGCGTTTCCCACCTACCGGCTAGTGAGGTTTTAACATCGTTGCTAATTTTTGCGGGAATTTATACAGCCCTGTTTATTTGTGCCTTATTCTTTGGTAGTCGGATCATTCGTCAAGGCCCCAACCTAGAGCTTCCGGTTCCAGGTATTGACACCCAAGCTGCCGTAGAAACTACTCCGGTTGAATTTGTTCCAGATCAACGTCCTGTCGAAGCACAGCAGTAAATCAAATAGGTAAAACAATTCAGTAATCGTATGGAGAATTTAGAACACTTTCTAGCACAAGTTTGGTTTGTCATTTTGGCTCTGTTTTTATTTCTCTACGTCATGTTAGACGGGTTTGATCTAGGTGTAGGCATCTTATCGCTAACCAGTTCCAATGACGATCGACGCGACATCTTAATGACGAGTTTGGGTAATGTTTGGGATGCAAATGAAACATGGTTGGTGTTGATGGGGGGTGCGTTATTTGGGGCATTTCCTCTTGCTTATGGCACCATTTTAAATGCGCTCTACATTCCCATTTTTGGGATGATCTTTGGCTTGATTTTTCGGGCTGTGGCCTTTGAATTTCGAGAGCATTCTACCAACAAAGTGTTTTGGAATGTGGCCTTTGGAGTTGGGAGTTTCATGGCGGCGCTATTTCAAGGATTTGCCTTGGGGAGCATTTTAGAAGGCATTACAGTGGATCAATCGGGTCACTTTATCGGCAGTATGTGGGACTGGCTCGATTGGCGATCGCTCTTAGTTGCCTTAACATTGATCCAGGGTTATGTATTGATTGGCTCCACCTATCTCATCTTGAAAACTGAGGGAGAACTGCAAACATCCCATTACCGCACAGCAAAAATTGCTGCTTGGACAACGCTCTTAGGTGCAATCTTAATCACCATCGCCACCCCTGTTGTGTATGAAAATGCCAGGGCAAAGTTATTTCACCAACCAGAAGTATATCTATTTTCACTCATTCCCGTGCTAGGCGTGGTGCTGATTTGGTTATTGATTCAAAGTCTGAACCGCAAAGCAGAAACTACTCCCCTCGTTTGGACAGTGCTGCTTTTTCTACTTACCTTTGTGGGCTTAGGATTAGTTGTTTTTCCCTATATTATTCCTCCAAGTATCACCATTTATCAAGCAGCCGCCGCACCTAGCGCGTTAGTGTTCATGATTATCTTCATTGGATTTCTGATTCCCATTATGTTGTTCTACAACATCTACAATTACATTGTCTTTCGAGGAAAAGTGGTAGGTACAAATTATGGAGAATAGGTGATACTAATTTGAGAAATAATTGTTGGTTTTTGTCTAAAGTCCCGATGGTAGTTTCTTCCCATCTGCACACAAACCCTAATTAGATCACCAATATTAATAAATAAGGGATACAAAGAAATTTGTATCTCTTCACTTTATAGAAGGTATGCAGGTATGTATGTACCTCTATATTTTATAGCTATAGCCATGAAGATTAGGAAGTAAACTATAAAAATTAGCATTAATTCATGTTGTCCACTTTCTGCTAATTTTTGATTTAAAATCATATCTTCATAGCAAACAATAAGGTTTTAACATCTAAGTTTATCCTTTGATTTGCATTCACTATTTATCTAAGTGAATTGGCTTTATTCTAGATATTTGAATTTACTTCTCAATTCTTATTAGCAATTAAGATGCGTTCGCCCTGAGGTTGCCCGCTCATCCCTCGTTATTCGTGGTTCTGTCAAACTTGCATATGCGATCGCCTACGGCGGGCGCTTGCGCCATCGCTACTAAACTTCATTCTTTTACCGCATCTGATTTAGCACAAGTTGATAATGTCTTTAGGAGGATGTTTTAACACTCTCGGTTTGGCTACTTTAAATTAAGTTAGAAAAAAGCTGAACGATTTATGAGTGACCTATTTTTATTACGTTTTACATCGAAGTTAATCAATTCGTTCAATTCATACAAGAAATAAACCAATAGGTTGTCAGGCTAATAGCAGTCGCCAAAAATATTGAAGAAAAAACTACAGAGGGCTATTGAAATGAGTACCCAAGATGATTCCCAAGATTCTATCCCGCAATATGATACGCACATCATTCCGGCTGAATCTGTCGCACGTCAGCATCGGGAAGGTAAGGACTTTGGTCATACCTCTCATGAAGAAGCTGACGGCACATTGAGCCAAGCAACAGAGGGTTACACGGTAGATAAAGAGGGATTGCTCAATAACTACGCGATCGAGCCAGAAATGTACGTCAATGTTCCTGGCGATAGGCAAGAGCAAGCAGCACAGGAAAAAGCAGAATATGCCCACCAGTTGCAGGAATTGTCTGAGGATGAGGACGGTAAACTGACCACAGAACATGATTGGCGGCACAAAGGTCCAGGCTTGATTTAGCGCACGCAAGAAATTCAACCAGGATAGGGAACTGATGTTTATACCTCGCGGGGTGAATGCTCGATAACAACTAAACTAGGCAGAATGGTTTATTACACGGCTCAAGGAGAACTGTGGGATGAATGGTAGATCAAAAGAAATATTAGTCTTTCTGCACGGCTTTGGTGGGGGTTCCTCCGCTTACAAATGGTCAAAAGTTTATCCAGTTTTCGTCGCAAAGTATCAAATCGTGGCACCTGATTTGATTGGCTGGGGGCGATCGGGCTTATTCGCCAGATATTATTGCCCTCACTGGAGTAGAGGTTTAACTAGCCGGAGGTCACGATAGATAGATCCCGAACTAGACCTGACATGACGTATTCCATTCAATTCAGGAGCAAGAACCGATGCACAAGTTATCTCAGAATGTTCTGAGCCTTGTACTGATGATCAGTGTCAGTCTGCTGCTGCTCAGTTGGAGTCCAGCGTTGGCGCAGCCTCCCCTTTGGGGAATCGCCTCAGCCGCTCCAGTCATTCCTCATCCTAACGAGTTGGCACAGGCTGTCCAAGAGATTGAATCTCTGGATGCCATGCGTACTGGGCTGGCTTCTTCCCTGGAAGGGAGTACCGAAGCACCCACGATGCAAACCATGAAAGAAGTCTGTCGTCCGGTCGGAATGCGAGCTATCCAACTCAGCCAAGAGAATGACTGGCAGGTCAAACAGATTGCTAAAAAATATCGCAATCCAGACCACGCCCCAGGCAACTTGCACGACCAAATTGCGTTGGCAAAATTCAACCAAGAGCCAGAACTGATTGGTTTTTGGGATCGAGAAACCCTGAATAAGCAGACAGGAACACGCTACTACCGCCGCATTAATGTGGAAGCCAGTTGCCTTGCCTGTCATGGTTTAAAAGATCGTCGCCCGCAGTTTGTTAAAGATGGCTACCCTCAAGATTTAGCGTATAACTTCAACGTTGGCGATTTGCGGGGCATGTATGCCGTTTTCATTCCCGATGATATCCAAAAAGCAATTCAAAAAGCTGTCAATTAGTGATAATCCCAATTAAGTCAAAGAGTAGTGCAAATGAAAACTGTTTTACATTTTATCGGATCAACATTCATACTCGGAATGCTAGTTTGGGCGCTAACGATTAATCTGGCGATCGCTCCAGTTCAGGCTGCCATTCGCCAGTTAGAAGAAGCACCAGGGCAGACGGTCTACCAGTCGGAGGTTTACCAGTCTCGCCAAACGCTCAAGGATCAACAGGGCAATAGTTGGCAAGCGATCGCCTTCAAACGGACTCATCCCGATCGAACAGCCACGATGTACTTGCGTCTCGTTGGGTTTCCAGGAACCGCAAACCTCGATCATTCGCAGCCACTCACCCTCATCGACTCAATGGGCAAAACCTTCACTGCCGCAGATGTCTCCCAAGATATGTTCATGGATCAAGCCCAGGTGGGGGCGGATGCCGGAGAGTATGATTTACAGCCGATCTTGATGCAGTTAGAATCGGCGATCCCTTTGCGGCTCGTCCTTCCAACCCTCGACCAATCAGAGATCACCCTGAATGTTTCTCCTAATGTGGTTGAAGAATGGCGATCGCTGACTGTTCAAAAGTAATCTTTTTGCAACTAGATAGCTATAAAGCAATACATCGATTTTAATATATACAAATACTTTGGAGATAAGCATCATGAGTTCAGAAACTTTAGCGGATCTTTCGCGTTGAACCTGATGGAACGACAACAGTCTATGCTGACGGTTTTACCCAATTAACTGACGTGGCTTTTGATAGTGTAGGCAATTTGTACGCTTTACAATATGCTAATCAACCAGAGTGGCAGGGTGTAAGGGATGGATCTCTGATTCAAATAGCTCCTGATGGAACTCGTACAACTGTTATTAGTGGTAATGGATTAGAGGCAGCTACTGCCTTGAGCGTTGGTCTGGATGGTGCAATTTATGTCTCTAACAGAGGCGATCTCCCAGGACAAGGACAAGTCTTAAGGATTGACATCAAAAAAACAGTTCCCGAACCAACTTTTATATTAGGCATACTAACTTTTGCTGCTTTAGGTATTAATTCCTTTTCCCAACGCCAGCGATCTCACGAGGTGTAGCCCATCGCTCTTTTGTTTTTCTCACCAATACGGATGGATGAATAATGGGAAAACTTACCAAGAGATTAGTAAATCTTTAGATATTGCAGTTAAGGATTGTAACTATTTCATCAGACATCAACATTGATTTGTTCTATTTGTCTAGCAGCTTTCTCCCAGAGTTTAGCTGATGCCTCATCTTGCCAATTATTTCGCAAATCTTCTGCCTTTTTGTGACAGATTCGCTCTTGCATCTCTAAAATCGCAGCTAATGACAAGTTATCGATTAATGCCTCTAAAGTATGCATATATTCTTGGCTCATACCAATATTTCCTCAACAGAATATGTGTAGACTTATCCTAACGCTGAAAGGCTGATAGAATAAAATATTGAGTATTAAGTTTAAAGTGAAATGATTTAATTAAATTATGAGCTATTTTTAGCAAAAATACGTAAAAATATTGTCCATTTACCCCAATGTTGGGGTTTTGAGCGAACTTTTGGATGGCTTAACTTTTGGTGCAAGTTTACATGAATCTTCTGGCTGAAATTCTCGTAAGATAAGGCATTGCGTTTCTAACCGCATTTATCTCACTCCAGTTCTAACATTATGATCTTTTAATTCGAGCCTTGCCATCTAAACGCCATCGCCGCAGAGTACAGACGGTAGCCACATTGACTCTGATTGGAGGCGACCGATCGCAGACCGTGAAAATGGTTGTCGGACAAGGTACGCCGAATGTCGGTGATGTCGGAAAAATTCGCCCCAGCGCATAGCCGATTAACGGATAAATTAGCTAGGGCATAAACAATCAAAATCGCGCTGAGAATGCCGTTAAGTCTCCGAATGGCGCGAAAACTCAAACGATTTCTCATGTTTTCTTCACCGTTAACTGCTTCCAATTCCCCTTCCACAGCAGCAGTCCGCCTAATACTGTCAATGTCAGCATCTGCCAGATCTGCACCAGAGAACCAAACCCAATTGAAGTTTCGATGGCATCCCGAATTTCATCAAATGCGGCGTGATAGACAGTTACAACGGCAAGGCTCTGCGAAATAGTCCAAATATAGGCATAAGCGATCGCGTGCATCATGCTAGGAATTAGACTGACTGCAAGCGTAATGCCGATTGAAGTCCCCATATTATCAGTAAGTTTTTCAGTCATGCCCATTCCAATAAGTACAGGCAAATGCCATGCCCACCAAATAAAGGAATGAAGTAGCAGTGCTGTTCTTAGTCTGTATTGTTTGACCAGGTGCGGTAGCAGATAGCCTCGCCAACCAAACTCTTCACCAAATGCTGGGATTAAGGTGCCGACAAAACGAAGTAGAAAATTTCCGAGGATGTCTGGAACCATAACTCCTTTAGGAATACTCCGCATTCCTAAGACTAATTCGAGGATGCTAGGGACAACCCAGACAAAGATTGCTAGTGAAAAGACTGCTATATAATGTTTTGGCTTACTCCAACTCCAGCCAGCCTTAGAGAAACCATCACGGAATATATAGCGACCTGCAATGTATGTACCAACTGCGACCATAATCATTGGTAACGAGCTTAAGGCATAGCGCATAAATGGTGTCTCTACCCAAAGCACATAGGCGATTTGAAATGGCCAAGATATCGCCATAACAATCAATAGATATGTTTTTAGCGAGAAAGGTTTCTGGGGGTTTCTCATTCTTGAACTTTACCTCCAATATTTTTGGCAGTTGTCTTCTGCTGAGGCAGACGCTTAGCGAACGGCAGAATCTTGTTCACCATCACATCTACGAATTTGGCTTACTTCTCCCCAAAGACGATCTTGGCTAGCTGAACGCCGATATCTCCAGAATTTACATCTTCCCGATTGCCCAGGACGATGATGACAACCTTGTCATTGGGGTAGCGAGCAATATAACTACTGAAGCCTTTAACTCCGCCGGTGTGGTTAGCCACTGGGCGATCGCCTTCCTTGCCGATACCCCAACCATAGCCATAACCGAAGCCGCCGAAAGCAGTGAACATCTTGTCTCGCAGGCTTTTTGAAATCAGTTTTTCCGTGTACAATGCCCGATCCCAACGGTAGAGGTCTTCCACGGTGGAGTACAAGCCGCCAGCAGCGTAGGGGATAGACATATCAATGAAATCAGCCAAGTTTGTTTGATTCTGATACCCGATCGCGAGATCGCCGTTGTTGTGGTCGTAGCCTGAGTTCACCATCTGCAACGGGACAAAGATATTCTCCTGTAAGAATGTCTCATATCTTTTACCTGATGCCTGTTCGATGATGGCACCTAGCACAACGTAGCCGGAGTTGCTGTAGCTAAACTTTTCTCCTGGCTGGAAATCTAACGGTTTGTCTTTGAACCGGGCGATTGTTTGGGTGGGAGACGATGGCGATCCTTGGGTGGTCTGGTAGTCTGGGAACCCGGCAAAATCTGGGATACCAGAGGTATGGGTCAAGAGATGATGAAGGGTAATCTTCTGCCATCTGGTAGGGCAGTCCGCAAGGTAAGTGCAGATGGGATCGCGTACATTGAGTTTGCCCTGTGCCTGCAATATGAGGGTCGCCATCGCCGTGAACTGCTTCGTCAGTGAGCCGAGCCGAAATTTCGTTTGCGCTGTGTTCACCAAGTGCTTTTTGCGGTCTGCCTCGCCATAACCTTTTCTGACCAAAACTTTGCCATTTCGCGCAATCAAAACTGATCCGCTAAAAAGTCTCGCTTTGGTCAGCTTGCTCAAGTATGTATCAGCTTTGAAAATGATGTGCTGATCTGATGGGAAAGAGGAGGGGGCAGTTTCAAGCTGAGGTATCTGCGTTAGCGGGCTAGCGATGGCTTCGCCCGCCGTAGGCATCGTCGCTGATGAGGTTGGCAGTGCTTCGGCAGTGACGATGCCCATTAAAGCAGTTGAACCAGCAAAAAAGAGTAATAGCCCAGAAAGCCTTAGTTTATTCATGACAGATCATCCAAATTAACTTGTTGAGAGCCTTGCGGATATTTATATCGAGCTAATGTTTTTGATCCCCATAGAAAGATTACAATAACTGCGATAATTGCAATTAATGAATAGTGAATATAAGGATAATCAACCAACGGATTGTGTATGTCATCCTTTGGAAATAAAGGTCTTCCGACATTCAATAAAGTATGAAATAGGATGCAAGCAAATAAACTTTTTCCTGTGTTATTGTAAATCCAAACAATCAGAACTCTTACCGCAACTGTACCTAGAGTTGCCCAGGCTATCCAAGTTAGATTGTGTCCCTGTTGAATAATTGACGGGTAATGCCATACTGCCCAAGGTATACCCATAAAAATACTTGCTGATAATGCGCCAAACCGTTCTTGCATAGGATCAATGGCATAACCCATATAGCCAGTTTCTTCCGCCACAGCTCCGAGAAAAAATAGACAAAAAAGGAAAGGGATAGAAAGAAAAGGAATATGAAAATTGATTGGAATCGGTAATCCAAAGAGATGGATTATTATGTATATCAACAAATACATTAAAAATGGCAGCAAAATAATAGGCACATACCATATCTTTTTTGTGATTCTTGAAAAATCTAAAATCCTCTTAAACAGTTTGTTAATACCGATTTTCCCTTCTTCTTTGTAAACGAGAATGCTGGCTGCAATCAATGGCATAAACGCAGCTAATATGTCTGTTATAGAAAAATCTAATGGTAGCCTTTTAATGTCAATCCTTGTTTCAAGTATCCATAAAGGAATAGAAAGTCCATAAACAAGTAGAAAGAATTTTAATGGTGAGTGGTTTTCTGATTTGCTGTTATTCATAATTGTTGTTAAATGAAGTTTCTTTCCATGCTTTGAAAGTATTGCTAACACAGAATGGGTTTCTTACGATGGTAAGCTATTCCTAAAATGACGGACACTATTAGCTCAAAGGAGAAAACTACAATTACTTTCCAATTCAAATTTAGCTGCAAGGATCCATTATTACCCATATATAAAGCTAATCCAATACATCCATTAAACCAAGCATGGCTTAACACACAGAGAAATAAATTCTTTGTGTATTTATACAGAGTTGTAAAGCTTGAAGTTAAAATTATGCCTGAAAATAAATATAATCCAAATGGGAATGAACTTTGGACTGTCCCTTTAATAAGCCATAATGGTAAATGCCATATACCCCATATAATTCCGACAATAAGGACAGAAGGTAAATAATTAACCAACTTTTCTAATTTAGGTTGCAAAATCCCCCGCCAGCCTAATTCCTCTAATCCACCGAAAAGGATAGCTAGCGGCAAATTAATAATTATAGATAGAATTGATATAGGCTTATTAATTCCAAAAGCAATCCAAATCATAAACAAACGCCAGAGTGAGAATAATCCAAATATTAGCCATACTTTTATGTCTATTTTTTTGCCAAAGACAAACCTAATAAATGATTGTTCACGAAAATCTTCATTAAACTGTCGATAAATAATATAAGAACTTATTGCTGGTCCCAAACTGCCAATTACGTCCAGTATCCAAAATAAAGGCTCACCATACCAAAGAGTATTAAAATATTTGTTGCCGATGATAACAATTAGCCAACAAAACCATGTTATGGAAAAAGTGTAAAGTAGAAAAAGCCTAATTTGCTTTAAAGATCGCTTCTTTTGTTTCATATTTTTATTTATCCTTAACGCTTTGCAAAAAATGTTATCTCTGTAATTTTAAAAAATCTAATTTTTTGAACTGTAAATGTATTTTTCATTTCTTATTGTTTTGATATTTATTAGTTGTAGTATTCATCAAATAACCGCCAAATCCTGTTATCCATAACACAATTGGATAAACCACCCATCTTTCTGTTCCGCCGATGCCGATAACAGGAAAAATAATGTGGGAGACAAACATAGCGGCAAACCATGTAAATAATGCAATTGAACCAAATAAAATCCCGATGTATTTGAAAGGTGCTGAAGCAATTTTGGCAGATGCGATCGCTGACAATCCACCAGATAAAAATGTAAGCATTGCAAACATTCCATGATAAGGAGCTTTGTCACCGGAAAAAATGCCAATGCCCACTAAACCCAAACCAAATAGACCGAGCGGAATGCTGAAAAGCAATTTTTTGAAATATCTATGCTGATAAAATGTTGCTGTCAAAGTCATTAACCCTGATAACAGCATTGTGGTATTAAAAATGCTCGAAGAAGGCTGATAGATTAAGCTGTTGGGCGGTCTTGTTGCACCAAGATCGCTGATTTCGCTGTTAAAAGTTGTGTAGTCAGTGCCAGATGGATACAACGCTTCGGCGGTAATGATGCCCATTAAAGCAAATGAACCAGCAAGAAAGAGTAATACACCGGAAAGTTTGAGGTTATTCATAAATAGTTTATTTCACTTAATTTTTTGAAAAATATATTGCGATACGCCAAGGGCGTTAAGCTGAGTCCAAAAGGGACACGCTCCGCGTAGCTTGCTTCCACGGAGTGGTACGCTTATCGCGTTCCCGTGAAACTAATCCCGTAACCTTTTGTTGAATGTTTTTGATGAATTTAATTTCCGTTTCGGCGAACAACTCAGATTTCGGCTGTATAGCTTCGATCTCATTATTTTGCCTCCCTTGGTTCAAGCCGTCTTAAATGCCCATCCATCCCTTATAAAAGACTTAAGCGCCAAACAAAGCACTAACGATTCCAACCAGCGTCATGCCGACAATGATGACGATTATTACCCACGGTAAAAAAATCGTTATAGGATGGAACATCTGCCGACATTTGGGACAGCGATAATTTCCCCACGGGGCTGACCAATATCGCCGCCACGTGAGGGGAAAAGCCGTTTGGCAATGGGGACAAACTAACTGTCCCGCAAAGGTGGTTTTTGGGTGGTGAGATATTTGATGATCTTTGCGTAGACTCATGATTGTTCTCCTACAGGTTGTTGTTGCGATCGCGGCTCGATTGGGAATGCCAACCAACACCAAAAGTACAGAAAAATAAATCCAGGGATGACGATCGCTAAAATAACGGTAACAATTCGGACACCCATGACTGGTAAATTCCATCGCTGAGAAAGGGCATAACACACGCCTGCGAAAACTTTATGACGACTGCGATGAAATACAATTTTTGGGATGATGGGAGTATTGGTATGCGATGGCTCCGCCCGCCGTAGGCATCGCTTGACCTTGAGAATCAAAGAAATCAGGAGTCCGATCGCACCGAAAATGGCTGATGGAATAGCGAAAATCGCCAGCCAGTGAGCCATGAACATTCCCGAAATCACGTCTCCAAGCCAAGATGAGGACGGACAAATAAAGCGAACTGCTTCTGCTGAACAACCAAAGCGTTCAGCTAAACCCATCCCTCCCCAAGTGACTAGGAATGGAAAAATTCCGTAGAGGATACATATACTCAACAAAAATAAATGTCCACGGGTGGTGAGCGATCGCGTTATGGAGATTGCTGCAAGTGCTGGTCCAACAAGCAACAGGATTGAAATCAAAGGCAAGTAAATCATGTAATTTCTTAAACTTAAATAAGGTCAAATGAAGGTTTTTGATTTAGATTTGATGGCTGGTTTTTAGGGTCAATCAACGAGCCGAAATCCTTTGCCACTCTTGGAGCGTTGTAGATGGGATTTGCAACTCAATCTCCTGATCTGTAGTCATGAGTAAAGTCAGGAGAATGCGCTCACTCAGGCGCTATTTGAGGTTTTTCTCTACCAAGTTTCCACAGCAAGATGACACCCAAGCCGAACATATTGACTAGGAAAATTATTAAACTTCCGAAAAATGGAATTAGTGTCAGAACTGTGAGGATTGTCAAACCTACCAAAAACTGCTGCTGTAACGACCAATTACGATTACTGGCTAGACTTTGACCAACAAAAAGTGCCACGGCTAATGATCCGACTAGAGAAGTGATAATCACTGTCAGACTTAGTAGTGGAATCAAGGGAATACCAATCAGCGTAATCGCTAGAAACACAATCACAAAGATAATGCCGACTATCGCCCCCATTCCCCATAAAACAGCCAAACTGGGGTGTTGACGCAATTTTGTAGCCAAAGAAGGCAGGAACTGTGGATTGGTATGCAAAATAATTAGTCCAAGAATCGCTGCTAATATGGCGTTACCAATTCTAAAAATGGGACCAAGAGAAATAGTGTAGAAGAAGCTACCTCTACCTCGATTGGAACTATCCATCATCCCTGGTCGATCATCGGTGGTATACCTACTACCAATATTCGCACCTTCTTCTTTGACGATTTTGCCGCCAAAGGAGTAAACATCACCCTCTACCTGCACTCCTTTTTTCAGAATGACATCCCCGCCAAATGCGATGGTCGCAAGCGAACCGGCAGAGCCATCGCAGTATTTAAGACTCTGGCATTAGGGGATACTGTAACATTCCCCCCAAAAGCCAGGGCATTTTCCACAACTTGATTCTCTGGTACGGTGACGCTACCACCAAAGCGAATCAGGTTGGTATTGTTGATATTGATGTCAGTCTGCGCTAGGGCATTACCTGCAAATATTAAGCAAATAGTGACGATAAAACCCAGAATTAATTGTTGCCATTTCATAGATTTTATCCTCGTGAATTACATCATGATGAATTCGCTTCATTGGATAGTTGCATTGCCGCAAACTCAGCCATCCCCAAAAGCAGCAAAGCAAAGACGATTTAGCATTAGTCTTCAGGAATTAGATATATTTAAAAATCGGCGATATCACAAAGTGCTTGCCAAGGACATCGCTAATACTCGTTCCGACCTAATATTAAATGAAATTCGTTCTACCTGAATCTACCCCAGGGATTGAACCAACCAAAATATCCCAACAGTTCCATTCAGGCTCTCGTTGAGGATAAACACTAGCCAAACAACCATACTCCTTACCGAATTTTAGATTTTAAATTTTGGATAATGGAATTGTTGACGTAGCCTCTAGTCCAACAGAAAGCCAAGTATACTGATGGACGTGAGGGATTGGTGGAGGTTACGGAAGCTGATTCACTGATTCGTTATAATATTAGACGATAAACTTTGCTAAAGAGGGCAAATGTATGACTAGCCGCGAGCAGCTTATCCAAGAACTTGCAGAGGTTCCAGATGAGTTAGTTAAAGTAATGTTAGATTTTTTACATCGTCTTCAGACAACGCGCAGTCATCATCCTCTAGCGAAATTTGCTGGTATTTTGAGTGATAATGAGGCGGCCGATTTACAGGAAGCAATTCAAGCTGATTGTCGTCAGGTTGATTTAAATGAGTGGTGAGATTGCATTAGATACTTCTGTTGCAATACGTTTTTTGAATGGTGATCCTGATGTTGTTTCAAGGGTGTTGGCGTTACCGGAAATATTTTTGTCGGTGGTAGTAGTTGGAGAGTTACTGTTTGGGGCTGAGAACTCGACTCGACCGTTGAAAAATCTTCCTCGATATCTGGAGTTTATGGAAGTTTGTACGGTTGTGCCTGTGGAAAAGAGAACAGCAGTTATCTATGCTCAAACTCGTTCTGCTTTAAAGCGCAAAGGACGACCAATTCCGATGAATGATGTTTGGATTGCAGCGCATTGTCTGGAACATGGTTGGGTGCTTGTGACCGATGATTCAGATTTTGATTATGTGGATGGATTGGTTATAGAGCATTGGTAATGATGGCTATTATGTTTGGCGATCGCCTATAAGTCTGCAATATTCAACAGCGATGTCTAACGGCAAAATGCAACGGACACAGATACGACTGAAACGAAGCGCGAAGAGTCTGTACGTCCTCTGCATTGGGGTTGTTAGGTTGCATCTGGATCTTCTGGCGCTTCACCAATTACTGGTTGTGAGGAATGGCGAATGTGAAGGATGCGAACTGTAAACACTTCTTCTAAAACAGTGAACAGGATGCGATACGAATTACGTCTTTGTCCGTAAAGAAGTTGTCGAATCTCCTGACTAAAATATTCGTTTTCTTTCGCAAGCGGACATCGTTTCGGCATTGTCGATAAAGACTCAATTGCTTTGAGCAGTCCACTGTGCCATTGACTCGCTTGAGAAAGAGATGTAACCTGCGCTAGTCACAGAAATGCGCTATCTGCTTCTGCTTCCGCTATGCTTGAAATTTCAACACGATAGGTCATGCTGGCAGGTTATATTTACGACGTTGTTCATCAGCAAATTCATTGAAAGAGCGGAAATTTCCTGCTTCAAAATCATCTAATCCCTGCTGAATGCCTTTTATAGCATCCTCTGAATCCTGTGCTTCCCACTCAAGGACACTTGCCAAAAGTTCAGCAGCAACAAGGCTGATATCTTGCCCTTGATGAGTAGCTTTTTTGCGTAGCTGCTCCTCTAACTCTGGGGTCAGGTTAATCACGATCGTCATAAGTTGATCTCCTATGGCAGTCAGTCAGTACCCACTATTTTAACAGAAGGCGGAAAATAAGCCTTTTGAGGAGGTTGAGGAAATCACATAGATCCCAGTCTACGGTTTTAGTAGAAATCAGCATCTAGATGGTGCGTTACATTTCATTAACGTATCCTAAAAGATCGGCGAACTGCTTGCAGCAGCGCTTCGCTATCGCACGTGCCATCCTCTATAGTTATCTAAATTATCGGTCCCGAAGGCTCAGTGCGATAGCTCAAGTGTTCAAGATGGTACTCAACTGTTTCACGCATATCGCGAAGTGTGAATTCCATTTCAGAGATCGCTTCGCACTTGCGTAAAATCACCTTACCGTAATCCGTTGTCTTTTCTAAAAGCTTAGGAAATTCTGTCCTCAAGTTTTGTGCGATCTGTTCAGACATTATGCGGTATTCATCCTTATCAGTGATGTAAACAATGTTGAGCCAAAGTTCATACGGTTCTTCGGTAAGAAGTTCATCTTCGGGGTCATAAGATAGACGGAAAGACAATATTCCAGAAGAATTTTTCTTGCCTTTGTTCTCAATGTATGCAAAAACTTCACGAAGCCGATCAACAAGGCTGTTTGGCAGAGCATGGCGACGATATCTAGCAGCCAACCAACTCTGAAGAATCTGCCGAGAATGAGTAAGTTTATAAGTCTCATCAGGCTGAACTGCCTCAAGCTTATCTTTCTGTACTATCACTCTTTTTGAGGCAAGTAGTTCAAGGTAAATAAGTTTTTCATCGTGTGTGTAATCCAGATGTAAAGTGCGCGGATTTTTCCCGTGAGTGTAGTTTCCATTGTGCTGCTCTAGAATGCGAGCAAAGATGAATTCTACAGCAGGTTCAGCATCCAGATTGTCATTGGCGATATCACAATCGTGAGATATTGCTACAGCCAGATCAGTACCAGGTACATTGGTTAAGTCCAAAGCCTGAAAGTCTTTCTGAGCAAGTACGCTACCCTGTCGCCATGTGGTGTTTCGAGACCAAGGCATTTCTTGTACTAACTCCTCTTATCAATAGCCACAGAGGATTCACCCAACACATCATCGAGCGATCTCAAATGTTTTCCAGCACCCTTCGGTTCACGACGGGTCTGTGCTTCTTTATCAGCCATTACTTTGAGAGTGGCTAAAGCTGCTATAGGGTCTTCATCTGTCTTGAGTATATCGAGCAAGGAACGCCCATTGAAAATTGGACGATGCACCAGTTTATCTAGACGGATGATGTTTGCTTGATTAAATTTGTCGGCGGCGCAAGACAACTGCTGAATACGTATTACTGCTTCTCCCTTTGGCTCTTGTCCTGCCAGCCAAGCATAGACAGTAGGACGAGTGACCCCAAGAACAGAAGCCAGATCAGACATATTAATAGCAAATACATCACGGATGTTTGCCACATGCTCCGCAGGGGATCGCACATCAACCTGCTTTGCCCTAGAAGGTTCGATATGTATACGTGGATAATGAAATCGGTTTAGTACCTCAGCCGTACTATGTGGTGTCATAACTCCACCAGTACCGGCTGTCCAAATCAATAGCGGAACCACGATTGTGATAGCTGATTGAGGCGTGGAGATGTTTTTAGGTTTGATAGAAAAGGGTGGATAGATTTGCCTTGTTGTGTTCATAGTCTTAAGCCCAACTTGCTCTAGCGTAGTCAGTTACCGAAACATTGAAAGCATTTGTAATGATTTCATGCGCCTTCAAAAGTTGATCTTCAATTTCTTTGAGATCAAAACTATTTCGGTTAATAACGAAATAATCAGTATCTAACACAGCATTTCGACAATTAACCTCTGTGAATCGGGTTTGTAGTTTGAGCTGTAACGAAATCAAGTCAGGTGACAAAGCTAATGCCCCATCGGTAATAACCGCTCTAGCAACTAAATTGCCGTCATCAACAACTGTGACAGTCTCAGTAAAGCTATGGCTTAGACGACCCTCTAGATTTGCAGAAAAACCGAGCAGAGATGGATTCAAGTATTGTTGCAGTGTGTCATTATTGATCGGTACAACAGCATCAAGATAACGAAGTCCAATTCGTTCAACGTAAGCCAGTTCAACAATCTCATGAACCAAGTTTAAGCCAAAGATAGTCTTCTGCAAGAAATCTGCAAAGGTATCGTATGTAGTAGTGTGAAAAACCAAGGCATTCGAGAGCAGTAGATATCCTTCAGTACGCTGAGTATTCATGAAGCTCCAACGCATATGCTGCTGAGGCTGAACATCAGGTTGTGATTCATCTAGTCGGCGAATTGTGAGTTCTAATTGATTTTCGGCTTGGAAGTCGGGGAACCCACTTCGGCGCAGGCGCTCCTGCAAACGGGCAACATAATCCGACATTTGGGCAATTGGGTTGAATTGCACCTGAGCCAGTGTGTAGAACACGGGCGCAAGACTCATTTTCGGCGCTGCTGTTTTCATATATCAAAAGGATGCCCTAGAGATTCCATTTTACATCTCACTTTACACTTCTGTAAAGGTTTCCTACACACTACAAGCAAATAGCCTAGCGCGACTTCAATGTAATTGAGCAGGAGACACCGCCGATGCAAGTACAAGTAGAAAATATCTCTATAGTTGCATTCGTCGCATTCCCCACCAAGCGATGGTCGCAAGCGAACCGGCAGAGCCATCGCAAACTCGACAATTCCCAAAAGCAGCAAAGCACCGATGAGATGCCAAGTTCCAAACCAGCCTGAACCCCTCACAAATACATCCCGACAAAGTTCGATGTAATACCGCACGGGGACTAAATAGGAAGCAATGGAAAATGGAAACGGCACTGTATTGAGGGGAAACAAAAATCCTGCCAGCAAAAAGGCAGTCAGCACTTTAATTGTGCCGATCGCCTGTACAGCCGCGCTTTGGGTGGTAGTGAAAATGCCAATGATTAATCCGAGTTGTACACTTACCCAGATGAATATGGGAGTGCCAATAATTAAGGGCGTGGGATCGCCAATCACGCGCACTTGAAACAACAAAAAACCAACAATGAATAGAATTAAAGCTTCTCCCAATCCCACGAGGGTATATGCCAAGGATTTACCTAGCAATAGTTCCCAGGCGCTGAGGCTAGAGGCGTAAAGCTGTAGAATTGTCCCTTGTTCTTTTTCTCGGACTAATGTGATGGCTTCGCCAAAGCCTTTGGCTAACGCTATCAACAACGGCGGTGTGTTGGTACAAACAAATTGGCGGCGTATAGTGCGATCGCTTGACTTTTAAGACAGTCGCTACGGAATTTGTGAGAAAGTGTGATCCATTTGTGATTGAAAAGTGCGATCGCCTACTATTATTAATATAAAGTTCTTTAGAACTTGGTCAAATCTAATTTTGCAACGTCAAGATTTTGCAGACAGTATTACCTTTGAGTCCTACCGAAACGAATTACTGCCACCTGATGAAACCATATTCTGTTATAAGCTATGGCTAAAGACCTATTTCATCAAGCTGTTAAACAAGCCTTAATCAAAGACGGGTGGACAATCACTAATGATCCATTAACTATTCGTATTGACCGCGTTAAACTAGAAATTGACCTTGGTGCAGAGAAAGTATTTGCCGCCGAAAAAGATGGACAGAAAATTGCTGTAGAAGTTAAGAGTTTTATCAATCCTTCCAATATTAGCGACTTTCATAATGCTTTAGGTCAATTTCTTAGTTATCGTCTGGCTTTGCAGATGACAGAATCTAATAGAATTCTTTATTTGGCTGTACCTATTGATATTTTTAACACCTTTTTTCAGGAACGTTTTACTCAAGCGGCAATTTTACAGTATGACCTAAAAATTTTAGCTTATGAACCAAATAAAGAGGAGATTATCGCATGGAAAAACTAGCTAAATATCGCCAAATTGTGCGGGAATTACTAATTTCTCATGCCACAACAAACGAGCCAAATATTGAATGTCAACTCATTTTTGATACAGAACATGATCATTATCAAATTCTCGATCTTGGCTGGCAAGGACTAAATCGTATTTATGCCTGTTATATTCATTTAGATATTAAAGACGGCAAAATCTGGATTCAATATAATATGACTGAAGCTGATATTGGTCAAGAATTAGTGGATAAAGGAGTTCCCGCGTCAGATATTATTTTAGGTTTACATCCCCCGTACAAACGCCCTTACACTAATTACGGCGTTGCTTTCTGAGTCACATCTGCGGAATGTGGGTAATAACTCATAGTTGCATTCGTCGCATTCCCCACCAAGCGATGGTCGCAAGCGAACCGGCAGAGCCATCGCAAACTCGACAATTCCCAAAAGCAGCAAAGCACCGATGAGATGCCAAGTTCCAAACCAGCCTGAACCCCGCACAAATACATCCCGACACAGTTCGATGTAATACCGCACGGGGACTAAGTAGGAAGCAATAGAAAATGGAAACGGCACTGTATTGAGGGGAAACAAAAATCCTGCCAGCAAAAAGGCAGTCAGCACTTTAATTGTGCCGATCGCCTGTACAGCTGCGCTTTGGGTGGTAGTGAAAATGCCGATGATTAATCCGAGTTGTACACTTACCCAGATGAATATGGGAGTGCCAATAATTAAGGGGGTGGGATCACCAATCACGCGGACTTGAAACAACAAAAAACCGACAATAAACAGAATTAAAGCTTCTCCCAATCCCACGAGGGTATAGGCTAAGGATTTACCTAGCAATAGTTCCGAGGCGCTGAGACTAGAGGCGTAAAGCTGTAGAATTGTCCCTTGTTCTTTTTCTCGCACTAATGCGATGGCTTCGCCAAAGCCTTTGGCTAACGCTATCAACAACGGCGGAAAGATTGCTAAAATTACCCCGTAACTTCCAGGTACAATAAATAATGATTCCTGTCGTCCGGGATTAAACCAGAGTCGCACCTGAGAAATTACACCAACAGAGTCAGCAAGTTTACCGAGTTGAGCTTGTACAACTGACAAAGTTGTTCCCTGAATCGCCAATCTTGTTACCCGTGCGTTGATCACATCACTGCCATCAATCACAACTTGAAGATTTCCAGTTTTACCCGCTTGTACCTCAGCAGTAAAGTCTGGTGGAATGGTGACTTGCACTTGAGCCGTTCCCCGGTCGATCGCATCGGGAAAGCGTTCGCCTTGCCATTGTGCGGGGACAAATAAATTGGTGGCGTATAGTCGTTCAATATAACTCCGGCTGAAGCTTGTCTGGTCGAAATCGCGCACCGCCAGGGCAATGTTTTTCGCTTCCAGGCGAATTGCATACCCAATAATTAGCAGGGCAATTACAGGTAAAATGAAGGCGAGGGCAACACCTAAGCGATCGCGCACAAACTGCTCTAATTCTTTGAATAATTGATTGCGAATGCGGCGAATTATCATGGCGGCGCACCTCCGGCTCGTTGCACTTCCCCAATAAACGCATCTTCTAAGGAAAATGGCATGGGTTGAATATCTGTAAGAGAGAGATTTGCCGATTGCAGATATGACCGCACTTGGGGCAGTTCTGCGGTAGGATGATCGAGAACAACGTGGAGGCGATCGCCAAAAATGGAGACACGCCACGGTTCGAGAAATTGCCGTAAGCGATCGTAACTTCCTTGGAGTTCGCCAATTTTTAACTCAAATAATTGACCAGGTTGTGCAGCTTTAATCTCACTGGCAGAACCTTCGGCAACTTTCCGCCCTGCAACCATAAAACACATCCGGCTACATTGTTCTGCTTCGTTCATATAATGGGTTGTCACCAAAATTGCCGTCCCATGACGAGCAAAATCATTAATCAATTGCCAAAATTGCTGACGTGCTAAAACATCTACGCCAGAAGTTGGTTCATCTAAAAACAAAATTTCTGGTTCATGGATGACGGATGCGCCAAATGCTACCCGTTGCTTCCATCCACCTGGGAGTTGTCTTGTCAGTAAATGTTCTTGTCCTTCTAATCCCGAAATGGATAACACCCAACTAATTTTTTCTCGCTGCTGACGGGGTGGAATGCCATACACACCACTATAAAACTGCAAATTTTCCAGAATTGTTAAATCATCGTAGAGGGTGAACTTCTGACTCATATAGCCGATGCGTTGCCGCAATTCTGCACTGCGAAGATTACCTGTTTCTCCAGCCAGGGAAATTTCGCCAGAACTAATTGGTAATAGTCCACATAGCATTTTGATGGCGGTGGTTTTTCCGGCTCCATTTGCCCCCAGAAGTCCATAAACATCGCCATAGCGGATATCAAGATTCAAATCCACAACGGCGTGAAAGTCACCAAAAACGCGATTGAGATTATGTGCAGAAATCGCTATTTTCGCCTTTGCAGGTTCAGATATTGCCAAGCTTTTGACTCGCGGAAATGCCAGAGATTTTGGTACAGAACCTTTCTGACGTAACAGTGTGGTGAAAACGTTCTCTAGTGTGGGTGATTCTGGTTGAATTTCCTCGAACTGTACATTGTTTTGAGTCAAGCGATCGCGCACAAAGGCAATTCCCGATTTCACATCTTTCACCAAAACTTCCAAGCGATCGCCTAATGTTGACACCTCTACAATTTCACCTGTGACAATCAGGGCTTTTTCTGCTTGAATTAGCTGCGAAGTGCGGATAATTAAGCGATTTAAGCCTAAATTACCCTTGAGTTCTGTGGGAGAACCCATTTGCTGAATTTGTCCGTTGTAAATTAATGCCACGCGATCGCAGCGTTCGGCTTCATCTAGATCGGGAGTCGCAACTAGTACGGTAATATTTTGGGCAGTTAATCCAGCCAGAATGTCCCAAAACTCACGCCTAGCAATGGTATCTACTCCAGTTGTTGGCTCATCCAGTAATAATACTTGCGGTTCAGCAATTAATGCACAGCACAAGGCTAACTTTTGCTTCATCCCATTAGAAAGACGACCGGCAAGGCGATCGCGAAATGAATCGAGTTGCATCAACTTCAGATACTTAGTGCGTCGCGCTTCAAGTTGATTTTCGGGGACAAGTCGCAATCCTGCACTGTAATAGATATTTTCATCCACACTCAGATCGGGATAAAGAGAAAATTGTTGAGTTAAATATCCAGCGTAATTTCGCGCATCACGGGCAGGTAATCCCAGAATTTTAGCATCGCCTGCGGTAGCCTCCATCACGCCACCCAAAATATTGAATGTGCTTGTCTTACCTGCACCGTCAGGCCCAATCAATCCAAACAATTCGCCACGGCGGATTTGCAGATCAAGTCCGCGAATTGCAATGGTTTTACCATAGTGTTTGTAGAGTCCCCGAACCTCGATTGTCACCTCATTTAAGTTTAGAGAAGCAGCAGGAATTAACTCATGGGAAAGTTTCATAGGCTAAAACCTTGCTAAAGGAATGAAGACAAATAACCAATCAAAATACTTCTTTATACAGCAGCCCTAAATCATAAGACCTTCGGGCAGTATATGGCAACATGACAAATAATATATCCGACAACTTTTATGAAGTCGGGTATCTGGACACAGCGAATTCTCACTTTGCAGATAAGACTTCTATATACCCATCTATTTTCTCTTATTTTTACAAAAATAAGTATAAAATTTTCAATTAAATATCATGTTTATTTGAATGATTCAATCATGTATAAATTATACGTATTCTGATAAATACTTCCAAAGAAATAGATGAAATTAATTTTATTTACCTATTCAGATACAAGAAGTATTTGATGTTTTATGCTTTAGTGAAAACTTAGGTTCAATCTGATGTAATTGTCAACATAGGGGGATATGAAGAAGCAATGTAAATACCAAATTTCTTTGTTTAAACTGGGGGACACTCGTAATAGCTTATATGTCTTTGTCGCATTTTAATACCAAAGATAGAGAAAGCATACTGAGACAATATGGAAAGTGAAACCAAATTAACGCTGATTAAAATTGTTCACACATTGATATGGGTATTCTTCAATTTTGTGATTTTCTATATGCTTTATGCCGCAATCGCAAATAAACTCAATCGCTGGCTCTGGATTGGTTATGGATTTGTATTCCTAGAAGGTCTAACCCTACTAACCTTTAAATTACATTGCCCATTTAATCTGCTTGCCCGAAAATACTCAAACTCTACAAAAGACAATTTTGATATTTATCTTCCAAGTTGGCTAGCCAAATATACTAAGTCAATCTATACATCTATTTTCATAATCATTTTTATCATCACAATCTATCAACTTCTGAATTAACAAATATAGGTAAGTATCATGTGGATGAAATGGATTGCAATGATTGGTGTTTTAATCATAGTCTGCCTCGGACTTGCTGCGATCTATGGTAGCTATCGCTGGCAGTTAAACACTGATAACTTACGAGCCAAATTAATAAATGGACGGCAAACAATTAAGCCCCAAATCTATGAGCAAAAAGAAATTGAAGGCTTACCAGATCCCGTACAGCGATTTTTTCGGACAGTACTCAAGGATGGACAAGCGATAGTGGCTGTGGTCAAGCTCTCTCAGCAAGGACAGTTCAATCTGAATGAAAAGGAAACTAAGTGGAGTCCGTTTACTGCCACTCAACTTGTGATGACTCAACGCCTCGGTTTTGATTGGGATGCACGCATCCAGATGGCTCCAGGAGTTAATGCCTTTGTTCATGATACTTATCTCTTAGGAGAAGGCAGCTTACACGCATCATTGCTAGGTCTTTTTACAGTTGCAAAAATGCACGGTGCGCCTGAAAACAATCAAGGTGAATTGTTACGGTACTTTGCTGAGGCAACTTGGTATCCTACTGCCCTATTACCCAGTCAGGGTGTGCTATGGGACGCAATTAATGACACCTCCGCTCGCGCTACTTTGACGGATGGCGCAACAACTGTCTCCCTCGTATTTCAGTTTAATGCTGAAGGGGCGATCGCTACTTGTCGAGCTGAGGCTCGTTACAGCACTTCCGTCTGTAATGAGGTACACTAGATCAAAATATAAATATTTTT